>LFWW01000043.1 GCA_001273385.1 miscellaneous Crenarchaeota group-6 archaeon AD8-1
TAGTTTTGTTATTTTTTTCTTTAATTATCGTAAATCAAGCTTTATCTCTATATTAACAAAGAAAAAAGAAAAAAATTATTTTATTTAGAAAAAAGAGAATCAGTTATTTTCCGTTTCGAATATATTTCAATTCAGACTCCATCACACTACGGAAGCTTCCATATCCTTACACAAATGTAATCCGAAAAGTAATCGTCTGCTGCCCTGTCTATTCTTATAGAGTTCTTGCTTGCTACATACCATACGCCCATCATATTCGATTCGCCATATGCAGCATTGTAATTTACGTCTCCACCGAATCTGTAAGTGTGGAAGTTATCTTGATCTGTGATGAAAGTTTGACCCGTTTCGTCTTGAGTCGTGTCGTGTCTTGCAACGAGATACACAAAGTATTCTGTGGTATCCAAGTCGTGGGTAAGAGTTAACGATTGACCTTTTTCTATGCTGATCCAATTGCTATCGTAATCTGGTTCAGGGAAGGTACAGCCTAATTCACAACCACATTTCTCCAGCACTGCAAGTCTGATTTCCAGTTCGTGGACCCTCTCAATCAAGTCTGATCCTTCTTTCAAAGTGGTTACTTCATTAGATATATTAGCGACTTCTCCCTCCAATCCCAAGAGTCTCTCCTCTAGCTCATCCAACGGGTTTGCTACTTCCGCAGAATTAATCGGAGTTGCCAAGCTTCCAATCATGAATGCTGCGATCATTACACTTGCAACGATGATTACAGTAAGCTTTTTCTTCAAATTCCACTTTTCACCTCCTTTTTCCTTTAACGTAAAATTTTCTATTGATTCTTAATGTTCCTGATTCTGATCTAACATCAGCAGGCGGTGATTGCAAAAATTTAGATATTCTATGATCTTTATCGCTCAAAATAATTCAAACATTTCCATTAAATTATTCAAATTTTAACATCTATTGATGATTCAGAATTAGAGTTAGTATATGATTGTTACCATGAGTTCTCTAAATAAAGGCAAAAAAAGTGGGGGATGGTTGCAGGTGATGTCTCCACTGGGGTGAGGTTCAAATTCCAGCAATTCTACTAAAATGCTTATTTTGATAAAATAGTCAATAATTGAGACTTTTTTGGCAAATAAAATTTAAAATACGTTTATTTACATATAATGATATTTAGATCTAAATCATAGATAATCCTTGGATTTTCTCAAGAGCATTTTGTATAGCTTCGGAGAAAGAAGGATGAACAAAAATCATTTCGCTCATCTCTTTTGCCGTCATTTTATTTTTTATTGCTATTGTAAACTCTGAAATTAGGTCACTTGCTGAAGCTCCAACTATTGTAGCTCCAATAATTGTTCCATCAGTCAATGTGACTATTTTGATAAAACCTTCAGTCTTATTTGATGCTACAGCTCTGAAATTCTGAGCAGAAAAATTAACTTTAACTGTCTCAATTTCTAAACCTTGTTCTCTGGCTTGCTTTTCAGTTAATCCAATCGCTGCTACTTCAGGTATAGTGAAACAGCAACGAGGAATAAGTTCATAATCCATTCGTGAATCTTTACCTGCAATGTTTGATGCTACAACTTTTCCTTCCTTAATAGCAACATTTGCGATCAGGTGAGGAAATACAGCATCTCCCATTGCCCAAATATTCTCTGCTGAAGTTTGCATTCTATCATTAACCAATATTCCTCGTGAAGTAGTTTTTACTCCCATTGCTTCTAATTTTTGTCGATCAATGTTTGGTTTTCTACCTATAGCCATCATAACTTTGTCGGCATTTCTCGATATTTCTTCTGATGGAGTTTTTATCTTGACATTTACATAATTATCAACAAGATTTACTTTAGTTACTTTGCTATTTACTAAAACCTCAATTCCATCTTTCTTAAGATTACTTAATAGAAACTTGTTAACTTCGGGTTCTTCATTGGGCAATAATTTTGGCAGCATTTCAACCACTGTAACATTAGACTTTAAATTACTACAGATTGTAGCAAACTCTAATCCAACAATTCCTCCCCCAATTATTATCAAATCTTTTGGAATTGATTCTAATTCTAGCATCTGATCGCTATCTAGGATAGGATTTTTTAACTCGACTCCTGGAATAGAAATCGGTTTTGAACCAGAAGCGATCAGAATATTTTTTGTGCTAATAATTTCCTCATTATCTTCAGAAATTACCTTTACTTTCGTTGTAGATATGATTTCTCCATGACCTATGATTATTCTTACGCCATCTTTTTTTAGGAACATCTCTGGAAATTTTGAGAAGCGGGAGCATATTATGTCTTTATTTTCTTTCATTTTGTCCCAATTAAGAGATAGTGAGCCAACAATGCCTTTTTGGTTTGATTTTTTTATATTTTTAAATAGTTCAACAGTCGAAGTCAGGGTTTTAGTTGCTAGACCTCCCCAATTTAGACAGACTCCCCCAATTTTTCTATCTTCAACAAGAACCACCTTCAAACCCAATTTTGCAGCACGTGAGGAGGCAAATATTCCTGTTCCTCCTCCAAGAACTATAAGATCGACTTCATCCGTCATTCCAAAAACTCCAGAATAATTTTCTAACAATGAATCTTTTAATTTAATATTATTCGGGATAAATGAACTTGACAGTTATTTTTATATCTGGATGAAAACTGTGTTTAATTGGGCAAGCATCTGCTGCGCGTTCTAGCATCATTCGTTCCTTTTCAGAATATTTTTTTGCCATAGTGAAAGTCAAGTCTATTGCTCCGATCCGATCATTGTGCTTTGTCCAGGATAGTTCTGCGTCTAAACGCGTTCCAGTGAGGTCAATCTTGCGTCTCAGAGCTAAAGTTCCCATAGATATTAAGCAACAACCAGCAACTCCAGTTCCTGTCAATTCCAAAGGTGAGAATTCTTCTCCTTTACCAGTGTAAGGACAATCAGTGGCAATAGTCTTACCACGTGCATTCTCCCGTTCTGTTTGTGAAGAAGTTGCATGTTGTAAACCGTCATAGGTTAAACTTATTTTTGCCATAATAAAACCCTTGAAACCTTAGTTTATTTTCTAAACTAATAAAATTTGGTATTAAAAAATAGGGGGTGTTTGCGGGGGATATATCCAGTTAAGTCTCATTCTAGACTATACTATATGACTTTTTTAATACCTGATCCTGGGTTTGGATTAGGAAATTTTATTAGATGAAACCATAGCTCCTGCTTGTACTATGTTGAAAATGAACTTGCTACTGGAAACGCTAGTGACAACCTAGCCCGTTTTCTATTTTGGAAAAACACTATTAGTGACTTTTTTAATAGTTCTGGCTGTTTTAGGTGAACTAATAATGGATCCATGGAAGTATTATGACATCACCCATAAACGACAACATTGAGAAGTTTGAGCGACTGTGCCAACTCCTCCGATTTAAGCGAGGAGAATGTGTCTTAGATATAGCCTGTGGAAAAGGAGAGTTTCTCATCAGGCTAGCGGAGCTCTATGGTATTACAGGTATAGGTGTAGATATTTCTCCTCACTACATTCGAGATTGCGTGCAAAAGCATCGATTGCGAGTACCAGACTCGGATATTGAATTTATCCAGATGGATGGGGCGAATTATAGGCCTAAAGTTCCTTCTTCCTTTGATGCGGCCTTTTGTATCGGGGCGAGTTGGGTGTACGGTGGTCATCGGGCGACGATTCAAGCATTGAAAGGAATGGTGAAGGATGGGGGGCTGATTGTAGTGGGAGAACCTTTCTGGTTGATGGAACCGAGTAAAGAGTACTTGGAGGTAGAAGGAATCAAAAGAGATGATTTTGGTACTCATTGGAACAATGTAAGAGTGGGGGAGAGCGAAGGACTAATCTGCCTTTACACGCTCGTGAGTAATCACGACGATTGGGACCACTATGAGACGCTTCAATGGTGGGCTGTTGATGAGTATGTCAGAGCCAATCCCGACGACCCAGATATCCCCGAGCTTGTGAAACGGAAGACGCGTGAGAAACATATCTATCTTCAGGGAGGCAGGGAAACTATGGGATGGGCGATTTATGTTTTCAGAAAGGAATAGCATCCCCTGCGTTGCAACAAAAGTTGATCCAGGATCAATTTCCAATAAGGGAAAATACAATGAAAGCCTATCGTATCTTTTTGGGTTTGAGATTGAGATGTTATCTAAGAAAAATGGGGGGGGTGGTTGCAGGTGATTTCTCCACTTTCCTTGGGATTCCTCCATCTTTGAATTTATAGATTTTTACGAGTCAAATAATATTTGCAAGCTTTTAGAAATTTTATTATAAAATAATAAATTAGTTATTTTGTAAATTTCCTAGTTTTTAAGAAATTTTTTTGGTTTTATGTTGTCAGTTCAATGATGGTATGTTTGTCTCTACTAGATTTATGTCTAATTCTAAGTCTAAACCTGAGAATTCTGTGTTTGTCATGCTTAGCGTAATTTTTAATGGCCATTCAATTGTCTTGTCCACATATACAGTCATTGCTAAACCCTGATCTTCGATTTTAAACTCGTAAATTATGCAGGTTCTTGTGCCAATACCATCAATATTCACAGTGGACTCATAGCTGTTTGTAATCTCAACATCTTCAAACGCAGTCATTAAGCCCATTTCTGATAAGGGCACCCATTCGCTTATCTCATTTTGCTCCGTATCTCCACCAAATTCCCCGATTGATGAACTCATTTGGTAAGAGAAGGAAATTAAAGCATGTGTATCATTGAAGTCAACTATTTCTTGTCGTATAGTGAAATCCATAGTCAATGACATGTTAAGCATTCCAAGCTCCTCAGCATTAATGGAAGTTGAACCTTCATATATGGCGTATGCTCCCTTGAACAGCCATGCATTTTCACCCAGAGGTTGAGAGCTTGGGATTATTGCACTGACAACTAAAGCTCCAACAACTACGGCAACGGCTATTGCAGCTATTACTATAATAAGTTTGATACGGCTTTTGGGTTGTGTCATACTGGAATTATTGACCTTTCCAGATTCAGATTCCAAAATCTAACACCACATGGGAGTACAAAAAACCGCTAATAATAACTTACGAATTAAAAATATGAATTAGAAAAACAATTATCAAATTTTAATGAAGAAAAAATGGGGGCTTTGTGGGTGATATCTCCACTCTGGCAGGAATACAACGTCTCAGAGATAACAAAAATGGTTAGGATCAATTATTAATCTAAGAATTTCAGAATCTTTTAATATTAATTGGGTTTTGGGGGTAAAATTTTATCACAAATGAAATACAAATAAGTAATAGGGTTGTATTGGTGAGAAAGATAATATCCGTGTTTAATAGTAAACCAACAATAGAAGGAGCAGGTGTGAGATTAAGAAGGGTTTTTGGGTATAATAACATTCCAACATTTGATCCTTTTCTTCTTTTGGACCATTTTGGGTCGAATTACCCCAATGACTACATTAAGGGTTTTCCATGGCATCCCCACAGAGGAATTGAAACAGTAACATATATGGTAAGGGGGAAAGTTGAGCATGGTGATAGCATTGGAAATACTGGAGTTATAAATTCGGGTGATGTTCAATGGATGACAGCTGGTTCAGGAATTATTCATCAAGAAATGCCCAAACCGTATAAAGGAAATATGATGGGGTTTCAACTTTGGATAAATCTTCCACGGGCAAATAAGATGACAAAGCCTAGATATATGGGTTTGACAAAAGATGATTTTGAATCCATTGATTTGAACGGCACAAAAATAATTGTTATTGCAGGAAATTTTCATGGAGTTGAAGGTCCGGTTAAAGAGCTTTTTGTGGAGACTGAATACTTTGACGTTGATCTTGATGGCAAATTTATTAATTCAACAGACAAAGAGACCTGCTTTATTTACATTTATGATGGATATGTTAAAATTGGCGGTAAAGAGGTTAATTCTGGCAATTGTGTTTTACTTGAGACTGAAGGAGAGGTTCTAGTCGAAGGTAAAGGCGGTTTTATTTTTGTGGCAGGTAATCCTTTGGATGAACCTATTGCTTGGGGAGGACCAATAGTGATGAATACCCAAGAAGAACTCAATTTAGCTTTCAGTGAATTAAAACAGGGTTCATTCATTAAAGGGAGAATCCCTGATGTTATTAAATCTGATTTTTATAGTTCCTAAGGTTTTGGTTTTCTTAAATCTAAGGATTGGAGAGAGCAAAACTAATTTTTAAAGAATAAATCAACTTTTTTTGCCTTTTATCTCGTCACGCCACCATTTCTTTTCTAGCAATGTCTCAATATTTGCAAGAAGCTTCTTTCTTCTTTCTTGTTGAGAATTCTGATATTGCTTATACTTGTCAGACAACTCCTTTGAATAATCTTTTGAATTAGGGGTGTATCTCTTTTTCTGCAATTCATACTGCTCAATTATCTCCCGATTATTTTCTTGGATTTCTTCTACTTGCTTAATTTCTCTATAAACTCTAGTGATAAGAATTGCTTAAAGCGGATCTAAAATTCTCATTTGTCCACTTAATACTACAGATTCCCAAATATCCGGAAAAGATAGCGCTTCATCTTTAATCAATTTTCCTCGGATACCAGTTAATTCATTAAACAGATGAATAAAGAGCGTCTTTTCATCCTCTCTTCTTTTTTGTTTTTCAATATATCTATTTAATGCAAATGCAAGAAATACTTCTAAGGTTACCAAAAGCTGCGATAATAATATGATAATTGACTCGGTTAACAATAAATAATTCTCCAAAATGGAAGATAGAATAAACGTATTTTAAAATTATGTGATATATTAGCTTTTTATGTCTTATTTGCTTTCGGAACTAAATTTTAAAATTTTATTTTATTAATATGAAAAAAATGGGGGTTTTGCGGGTGATATTAATGTGATTTATCTATCCATTCATCCCAACATTTGTCTGAACAGAATTGATATTGGTTGGGTTTAAGTAGGCAGCCGCATTGTTTGCATTTTTTTGTGGCATTGTAGGTTTCACACATTAGTTTTTCACTGTTAATAACTTATCTACTTTGCTTCAGGGATAGGATTGTTATTTTATTAATTAGTTTTGGGGGTTAATTTTAACAACAAAGGAGGGTGGTTCTGGATGATGTCTCCACTCTGGCAAGGATACAAATCCCAAACAGTTCTTAAGAACAACTACTGATGCTATTTAGTGTAAGTTTTACTTTCATTTTCCTAATATAAGCAGATAATTAAAATAGCAGGATTTTTAGTATATATGAACTAAATAATTGAATTTTATTTAAAATTTTATTCTTTAGATATCGTATGATTCGAAATAGTTAATAAAAGTTATATCCTTTCAATTTGTATAAAATTGATAGCTTTGTTTTTATAGAGAAATTGGTGAAAGCATGACAAGTGATGTTAAAATAAGCAATAGAGATAGATTGATTTTATTATCATATCCTATAATTGGCACTATTTTGATTCTTGCGATTGCCTATGATCCACTTAACTTCTTTGATAATTGGTTACATAAATTGATTGTTGGATTGATAGTTGGTTCGATTCCTTTTGTACCGTTTTTGTTTCACCGAAAGAAAATTATAGAGAAGGCAAAAAAGGGTAATTAGGAAAATTCGAGTAATCTTGGTTTCCAGTCTTTTCTTTCTTTTTTCAAATATTTATTAAACAGCAATTAAACGGCTAGATTTTATAGTATATATCAAGCTAAGATGCAAAAAATAGGTTTTTCAGTGGGTGATATCTCCATTGACATGGGATTTAATTTCCATCCCCAGCTTTTTGGGAATCCATAATAAGATAGACTAAGAGACTTTTTTTCTATCAATTTTGAGCACTTATCCTGTATAATAAGTATTCAGCCAACCATAGGTCATACAGCCACATGTTTGTGCCTTTTGATTCGCGTTTTACACCGATGCCTTCTGGACCAGCATTCACTTTTATACTCCGCCATCGCTTGGCTTTTGGCAGGCTCTTTAAAGCCTTGGTCACGGCTTCTGGTGCACCCCTATCGGGGAACAGTTTGCCCTCTTCACTTCGTACCCTGAATTCAGGCGGATTGGCCTGCAATACCGTCAGGTTGTATATGCCGATCGTTTCAATATGAACTATACGTCCGTGGCGTTTTCCCTCGATAATGGCCGGTCCATCCGGCATCAGCTTCTGGACATCAAGTATAAAGCCCATTTCATCTGGTTTGAGCTCAGGCATTTGGGTTATCGCGAGCCCTAAAGGAGCCAAGTAAGCCTTTTCTGCAGCCCTTCCACCCCATCCTAGAAGTAAGTATGTCAAGGCGAGCATCATGATTATCCATACAAACATCCCACCAAGCCAGACCCAGAGGTTCATTTCATAGATGCCTAAAGAACCCAGAGTTATAGGACCAAAAATCCATACGACCATTAGGTTAATGAAGCCATACCAGACGAGGATTGGCTGCCGAGCCTTCATTTCGTTTCTTCTCTGTTCTTCTATATTGCCGCCGTAGATTGCCATTGCCTGATGTAGCGTGCTCCAGCTCTTCAGTGATTTAATGCTTGGAATTCTTTTCTTCTGTACCCCGATCTGTTCTTCCAGCTCCCTATTTTCTTTGAATAGGAACACCCACCACCAATACAAAAGGACACCAGCAAACCAAAGCATTAGAGGTACACCAAGCACTAAAAAGGACAACGAGCCTGGAAGATTAAGTGCATCAAAAACGAGAGTTTGGACAAAGACCCAAACTACATAAAATATGATTCCGCAGACGATGTAGATCTTATAGAGTGTGTAGTCTAGGCCTTCATTTATTTGCTTCATGTCACTCCCTTTCTATTTGCGAGCGTATATCGGTTTTCTATACATTGTTCCGATATGTTTTTCCATTCTTAGAGATTGGTTACCCACCATGCTACCCTGTCCGCATCTCCGTCTTTATTTGTAAAGTATACTTTCATCCGTAGCCCTTGTTTCGAATGTTTTTGTATAAACTCTTTTAATTCTATTGTTAAATATTTTCCACAATGTATTATCGCTCATTTAACAAGTCAATAATTTAGTACCGTCTGAAGATTATAAAAATGGTTTTGGAGAGCTTTGCATACATTTTAACTTCGAATTTTGCTTTTTCTTCAGTTTGATAAATTTAAAATCTTCAAAGTTAATTTATAGGTTTGTAATGGCAATGAAGCTTATGTTAATATTAAATTATTTTTATAAAGTTTTTAACTATTTATGAGTGTGGTTCCATTCCAGAAGAAAAGTTTTTTGTATCCCTTTAGTATAGATTGGGACGCCGTTTCATAGATTATATCCATTTTTGAGTCATAAGTTTCAAGAAGTCTGTTTGCATCATTCCATATCTTAGGAGATAAATCATCTGGACCCCACAAACCCCATATGCTATCTTCTGGTTTTCGAAAACCAAAACCATAATCTTTTGGAAGAACATAAGCAACTTCAACATTTTGTTTTGGTTGCCGATTTTTTTGAATATAATTCCAAAAGTCTTCTATTGCATCCAGATGACCTTGAGTAAAAAGACCAAATTCAGTTTGGTTAGTAGGATAATTGAAAACAATAATGTATTTGGCCCCATTATTATAAGCTAAAATCATATCTTTGTAAAGTTCTTCAGGGCTATCTATGTAAGGGGGTTGTGTGTAAGTCCAGGTTGTTATTGTTCCCCAATCGCTATTGTGACCTGATGCTGCTCCTCGGCAAAGTGCAATCTGTAGTTGTCTGGTATTATTCCACCCGAACTGGGTAAAAACTACATTATAACAGGCTAAATAATCAAACCAAAACAAAGCATAGTCAGAAGTGAAAATGTTGAAGACTCCAGAGTAATTGAAATTTTTTGCAAAAAAATACAATCCCTCATCCGCAACAGCTTTTAGATATTTTGAGCTTGCATCACTGTTGTTTTTTGCTTCATCTACGGGTCTGTGAGAGTAAACATCAATTTGTTTTCCTCCAGGCTCATCAAAAGTATACACTCCAAGGAAATACTTGCCCCATCTTTCTTCTGCAAATTGGAAAAAATTAGGATCGTCGACGTAATGAAAGTGATCCATAAAAGGAATAAAATAAATTTCTCTAAGAAATAGGTAGTCAAAAACAGCATAAAGTTTTGTTGAATTTGTAGTGATATCTAAATTACTTATTATGATCAGATTCACGTATTCTTCGACTTCATCAATAAAAAATAAAAGCTCTTCTACTGTTTCATGTCCAGCCATAATTCCCACGTAAACTTCATTCGTATCAAAATTCAGATTAATCGCAATAAAAGTAACTGCTAAGACCAAAGGGATTATTAAGATAACATAGATCTTTTTAGTAATGGTTTTTTTAGTTAAATTTGATCTCTGAAAGTTTAAATTTAGGAAATATTTTACTGAAAACATTCTTGATCTATAAACAAAACTACAATATTAAATAATTTTATTATAGATCTCTGTTCCTTTGAGTTATATAGCACAATTTGTTTTACTCTTCCTATCACTGTTATAATAGTAAAATCTCGAATTTCTCATGTTTTATTAGAAAAAAGAAATCAAAATTTTAATCCAAAAAATGAAGGTAGGTGTTTGCGAGTGATATTTCCACTCTGACAAGGTCAAATCTCACCTACAAGCTAGTTTAAAAAGAGAATGTTTAACAAAATAAAAAAGTTTGAGTTACTTTCTCTTTCTTAGAGGTCTTTAATTAATTGTCAAATAAACGATCTAAAACTACCACAGACTCAGGAGAAGAGACTAAAGTATATCACCAACGTTATCTGAATGCAATGAATAATCCCTTAAGAAGAAAAATTCTTCGAGTTTTAAATAATGGAAAAACATCGTTTGAAGATTTAACTATTAAAACTGGTTTGGACAAATTTGCTTTGGAATGGCATCTTAGTATACTTGAAAATGGTTTTTGCGTAGAAAAAGAAAGTCATAATGGGAAATTGTTCTATAGACTTACCCAAGAAGGAAAAGTAGTGAATTTTATAAAATAATTATTCTATTTTAACTTTCTATCTTCTTTATTTTATTAAAAAAAATGAGGTTTTAAGGTTGATATCTGTCTAACCCTATCACCATTTCGGCGTCCTATTTAAGTGAAATAGTCACCTGATCGAACATGCATTCTAGCAACCATTAAATGCCAAAAAGCGATAATTAGCATTTAATGAGCAATGAGAAGGTCATATTTTGACTAAAGCAGAAAAGTCGATTGAAATCAAGGTTTCTTCTGAGAAAGTGTGGGAAATGCTGGCTTTTGACAGGCTTCCAGAATGGGGTGAGGGATTTGGAGGAGGATTAGGAGAGAGAGTGGAATATACTTCAGAGTTACAGACTCCTAAAGACAAGTATAGAGTGGGTGTAACTGCACAGGGAACACCTAACACTCCTTTTAAGGATCCCCAATACCATATTTGTCGTTTTAAAATCATAGAGAGTATGGAAAATAAGAAACTCAAGTATTATGCTTTGGAAAAACCAAAGTATTATGGGACACTTGACATGTACGTAACTTATTCCTTAGAATCCATGATTTCAGAGACTAAATTAACTTATGAATTAGAATCTGGATTGCCTTGGGGGATTTTTGGCAAGTTTCTTGAGATATTATTTGCTCGCAGAATGGTAGAAAAGAATATAGAAAAAGCATTGGAGAACTTGAAAAAAATTCTAGAAGAAAATGTCTAAACTAAGTTAGTAATAATCGATTTGAAAAATTAAAGGAGGTGAATAAGTGGCATATTTATCCGAAGAAGAATATGAGAAAGAAAAGAAAAATATAACACGTTATCATAATATGCTCGAAATTCCGCTTATAATATTCTTTTTTATCGGTATCATTACAGCGGTATTAAACGTTACACTCGGTGGAGTTACGCCCATTATATGGTTTGTGCTTTCCTTTTGGTGCATCCTCGTTATAATTTGTATGGAAATAACAATGATACGGGCCGCTTTAGAACGCAAGAAATAGCTTTTGTGTGATTAATCTGAATAATTCAAAAGATTGGATATTAGGAAATTATTAAAGAGAATAATTAAAAAGTGGGGGGGGGTGGTTTTGGGTGATATCTCACTCTGGCATCAATACAAATCACAAAAGATCTTTGAAATGACTACTGATACTGTTTAGTACTGGAAAAAAATTTGTTTTGGGAATGATGTTGAATACAGTATTATCTTTTTTTTAAGCCA
>LFWW01000055.1 GCA_001273385.1 miscellaneous Crenarchaeota group-6 archaeon AD8-1
AGATTTAGGGTGCAATGGAATAATTGGGGCATAACCCCACGCTGAGGTAACGATTAGTGGGTCAAGTTCGAGTTTTTCAAGTTTGTGAAGCCCTGTTTCAACGATTCTTCCTGAGACCTGAGTTGAGCCGGCTAAACTTGTCGTAGAAAAAACCACTAAGAAAACATTTTCTGGTTTCACATTGCATTTTTCAGCAATCATCAATATTGCCTCTTCAGGTGGCTTTTTTTCTGTCTCCAAAACTAGCACAGCTTTATCTGCTTGTTCGCTATAATTCAATTTTTTATATAATTTTTTAGGTTTAAGCGCAATAGCTCTGGCTGGACCTGAGCCAATAGCTGAGTAATCATCAATTTTAATTCGCCAACCAGCAAACTGAGAACCTAAAGTGGATAAAGCTGGATGATCTGTTTGAACATAAACTGAAGGCAAAACCACATCTTCATATTGAATGGGTAGAATCTTAACCTGACCATAACCAGCCAAACAAATCTCAGTAATAAGCTCTCCAGCAAGAAAGCCTCCTTTTGCTTCTAATCCAGCATCAACTAATGTAGCCCCAGACTTAGTTTTCTCTACAAAAACACGATACTCCTGAGCATTTTCACAGAGTATCTCAAATAATTTATAAGCTGAAAGATTAAGATTAATTTTCGACGGATTAACCTTGGTTACCATAGTAATTCCTTGTAGACAATTAACAATATGAGGATAGAATAAGTATTTCCCTTAACAAATATAAAATTTAAATTAAAATAGGGTTTAAACCAATTCTAAGTAACACAATCTACTTAGTAGTAAACTCAATTATACAGATGTGTAATAATTTAGTTGATAGCATAAGCCTCTTTCTACAATCTTTTTTTTAAATAGTTATTATTGCATAGAAAAACTAAAAATTTTAAAAATCTTTTTTACATTCAAAATTGATTTTTTAATTAAAATTTCAAAATAACAAACCTATAGAAACTTTTGTTGCTACAGAAATTTTGTTTTCTTAGCTATATGGATACTTTTTTTTTTTTAGCTCTCTTGAAGATTAACTATATAATTGATTTTTTAGTTTTCTTGATCTAAAATTTTTTCTATTTGATTTTCGATGGAATTCATAACATTATTATTTAATTTTTTCTCGTTTCTAAATATATTGATCATCCTATCTCTTAATTTGTATGCTTTTTCCTTATGCTTTGCGTTAATTTCTATTTTTGCTGCGTTAATTTCTATTTTTGCATGATGTATCATTGTTTCATAAAGCGATATGTTATCAATTCCTTCTCCTTTTTTGGTTGATAGTTCTTCAACAGAGCTAAGTAAATCTTCAGCTTCAGTAATTTTTGGTTTACGTATGCCAATTAAGTTATCTTTCCTAAAGAATTTGAATTCTCTTCCTAGATTATAACCCTTAATAAATTTCGTATACACATTAAATGGATGTGTAGAGTGTTGAGTAATTAGCTTATCTATTGCATCATTCCCCTTTGATAAATATCTTGAGTCTGAACCTTTCAAGTAAAGGAGTTCTCCCTGTTCATCATCTAGTAATAGTTTAGCAATCTTCTTATTATCCTCTTTCGGTTCTGGGATTTCGATCTCTAGAATATTTGATATAATGATTGATCCATCAAGTGCTCGATATGATGCACATAGGCTATATTTGCCAGAATTTTTGAAATAAAAGCCATCTTGACCAAATCCAATATAAGCGCTTTCGTATATTGGACTGCACTTATCTATCTTTGTTTTATTTAAACTCAGAAATGGTTTAAAGAGTGGTCTATAATTTTTTATTTGATTGGCTTGTTCACAATTGCAAATGGCAATTTGAACAAATTCATATTTAGGATGTAAACATCTATTCATTAAATTAGAATTACTTTTTAAAGAGTGAACTTCTATTTTTCTGTTACTTTCTGTAAATAATTTTAACTCTACTACTATAGGCTCACCAAAGATGAATTCTTTTTTATCTCTTGGAATATCCAATCTTAATTGCAATCCTGATTTATTCTTTGAAATAAATGATGATTTCTGTGAGGGGTTTTTTAGTATTTTTGAAGCAATTCCTCCTACAAACTCGCTTCCTCCAAATATTACCTCATTTCTAAATCCATGGCGAATATGGCTGAGTTCTGATTTATCAAATTGAAAACGAAAAGCATTCCAGAACCATTTTTTTGAAGGAGTCAATCTTTTTGATTTAACATAATTCCATGGGTAATTCATCCAGGATAATGAAGAACTGCAGGAAGTTCCAGTTTTTTCCCAAGGATGTTGTAGATTAAAACAGTGACCTAATTCATGAACAGATATGTATAATTGTAATTTTTTTTCTGCTATTGATTTATGAAAAACAGCACATGCCTGTCTGTGATTTCCTCTAAGACCATGAAACATTATTCCCATATAGCTTGGATCTTCGTATCTTGATGCAGAAAACATCCAAACAATCCATTGAGGTTTATCTTCCCACTTGCTAAAATGATGTATCATGGCATTATGAAGTTCACTTTCTGTCCAATAATAATGCATATGTTCCGGCGATATAGCGAATTTTATTGGAACTGCGTTACTGCCTGCTTCTCCTAGTGCTAACTCAATTCCAGCATCAAACAGAGCTCTTTGAATCGAGAATTTTATTTTTTTATTGTTAGGAGCTATTATTTCAATTTCTTTATTTACTGGAAATTTCTTTACATCTTCTTCATAATCATTTTCAATAATAATCTTTCGGAAGGACTCACTTTTACGGATACAAATGAATTGTAAATCTGTTCCTCTGGCTCTTTTTAAATTCACTTCTGCTTCTATTTGATCCCGTTTTGTATGTATGTTTACAATGATTTCAGAAAATTTATTTGAATTACTAGAAAATTTTCCTTGTTTGCTCGTCAGTTCAATTCTATTATTTGTTACTTTTCTTTTTACCTTTGTAAATAAAAATGACCAAAGGTACTTTTTAGGAATTGTTTTTGAAAAAATATCTCCGCTAATAATCATCAATGGACGATTTCCATTAACATCAATTCGCAATTCTAACTCAAGATTTTTTGCATTATTTTGTTGGAATCCTCGATAAAGACCACTTTCTGTTCTTATCATTTTTCATTTCTTCAATTTATTTATTAATAAGAATGAATGAATTTGAATATATTTTGGAATTTAGTAACGGTGATAGGTTGTTAAGATCTTGACTTTTTTTATATCTAATTGCAATCATCTACTATTTAATCTATATTTTTAATATTGCTTTAATCTATCTATTTTAATATAAAAAAATTATATATTTGATATCTTTTCTAATTGAGATCTAGAATTTTTTATAATTTAAAAATTAAAGATACACCCTGAAATATGTGGCTATCTTATGAGAATTCAATTTTTTAAGCAGATTGTGTATTCCTATATGCAGAATATTTTTTTAATAAAAAATTAATTTTTTGTATCTTTTAATTTTGAATTTATTATTGAAAGCGTTGAATATATTGGATCATAAAATTTCTCTTTCCTTCTACATTGCTGTTTTAATCTGTCACCATAAGCTTTTCTCCAGTTTTTATCAAATTTTTTGAATTGATTATTTTTTATGGCTTTGGCAGCCATTTTTCCTCCCCATAATGCGTAGAGAATACCTCCTCCTGATATTGGGTCAACATGCCCTGCAGCATCTCCTATTAGAATCCAATCATCTCCTGAACAAGGGAGATCAAAAAAATTAGGGTTTTTTGCTGAAGGAATCATAGCTGCATATTTTGAAATAATTGTTGTTTTGGCTAAGTTATTTTTAATAAACTTATTTAGTAATGGTCTAAGTTTACCTCCATATTTAATTTCACTACCAATACCAATGTTGCAACAATTTTCCCAAGGAAAAACCCAAATATAGCCAGGTATTAGAGCTAGATATTTTATTGTTGGTTGGATTTTTTCATAACTAGACAGCAAATATCCAAAAGTCAATCCTAAATTATCTTTTGTCATAGGACCTATAGTTTTTCTTCGAACAATGCTATTTACTCCATCAGCACCAACTACGATCTTTGCCGTTGTTAAGCCTTTTGAAGTCTTTATATTCCAACTATTTCTTTTTTTCTGGATATTGATTACTTTTTCTTTTTTTAGTTTTGCTCCATTTTTTATTGCTATTTTTAAGAGTTCGTTATCAAAATATTTTCTTGAAATGCTAAATCCATTCTTATATTGATTTAATTTGCCTATAATTCCTGTACAAGAAATTATTCTGAATGTCTTAAAAGTTACTCCTTTTTCCCTGAATTTCTCTATAAATGGAAATTTCTCCAGAATTATTGGTGAAATTCCTCCTCCGCAAGGTTTCTCTCTTGGATGAGAAGGATCAAAAATTAAAGGATAAATTCCCATCTTGCCTAGTTCACTGGCACAATGTGATCCTGCCGGACCTGCACCAACAATAGCAACTTGAACATAATCCATGAATTATATTGATAACTAATGATTTAAAAAACCAACGTTGACTTGCTCTAATCGTTCCTTTTTTGATAGAATAAGCATAAGGAGAAAAATTTTATAGAGAAAGAGAAAAATTCGAAATAAAAAACAAAAAGAAAGGGAGGTATTTTATTATTAATAATGAATAATAGAATTCAATTTGGCTGGTGTGTGGTAATTAATGTCCAAGAATTCAACTTCTGCAATTGATAATTTAGAATATATCCTTCATAAAAAAAACCAGGAAATCATTGAACAATTTGGAAAAGTAATGGTTTTAGATGTAAAAGATTCAAGAATCCTAAATATCTTAAAAGATGTAATTAAATATTGGAACAAAAAAGGATTATTATTTAGACCAGCACTTACTTCTTTTTCTTGTGAAGCTGTAGGAGGCAACTCAGAAATAGCAAGTAATGTGGGTCTCATATTTACTATAGCTTCCGCAGGTTATGGTCTTCATGATGATATATTGGATAAATCTAATTGTAAACACTTGCAATCAACAATTTTAGGATTACATGGTCTTGAGGGTACATTGCTAGTTGGAGACCTTCTGATAATAAAAGCTTGGTTTTTTCTTCATAAAATACTTGAAAAATATTATAAAAAACTTAGAATTAAGAATATTATAGATATCTATGGATCGATGTGTATTAAAATATGTGAAGCAGAATTCAAGGAAACCCTTTGCAGACGAAAATTAGATACTAGTTTGAATATCTACCAAAATATCTTATGGCAGGAAATGGCCGAAACAGAGGTTTGCTCTAGAATTGGAGCAATTTTAGGAAATGGACAGAAATATGAAATAGAGGCTCTTGCAGAATTTGGAAGAAGACTGGGTTTTATGTCTAGATTAGGTGATGAGGTGGAGGATTGTCTTAATGTGAAGGGAGATCTTCCTCACAGGCTAAGATTTGAAAGTGTTCCCTTACCTCTTCTATATGCTGCAAAATCCTCTACAAAAAATTATAAAAAAATTAATAGAATTATAATAAAAAAGGAAATTAATTCCTTGGATGTAAGGAATCTATTGCAAACTTGTTTTGAAACTGAGGCTTTTTATTATGTGCGTGACTTGGCAAAAGATAATCATCAAAAAGCTATGAATCAGTTGAACTCAATTAGACCTAGCGACGCTAGAGCTATACTTTCCTTAATGATGCAAAGATCTTATTTTCGTGTTACTAACCAATGCATATAATTTTTGCATTTACCAGCTAACTGATGCTCCACCAGGATCTGGTGTATATTCTTTTAGATAATTCCAAAGCCACTCAGCTTCTTTATTTGTGCACCCAGGACCACCTGTAGCCACAGCTTTTTTCATATAATTTTTGAAATTAGCCGCCTGCTTTTTCTCCATGTAGTCTGTAAGTTTTGTAAAGTGTTTCTCCTCAAATAGTTTAGTCATAAGCATTGCTTTATCATATGCATTTAGTCTCTCTTGATTGATTTCATCTTGAGTTTGAGCCATTTAATACATTTCTCCTTTCATTTCATATTAAAAAAAATATATATTTGATTCATACTTATTAAAATTTGGATAAAATGGTATTTAATTTCTTAAGATCTGGAATTACGATTACTCCAAGAGAGTTTGCTTCAGTTACATTACTTACTTCCGGTACACTTGCATGGTTTTTTTTAATCATTTATAACGCTGATATTCTATTCGGTTTTTTTGATCCATCTGAAACATCCATCTTAATTGGTCAGCTTATTTTTTTTGGTATTGCAGTTTTTTCTGCACTCCTTTCAAGTTTAATAGATAAAAAAGAAAACTGCAGAAAATTTCTTATTTTCTGGGTAATTATCGGAATAATGACCACAATTTTGTTGCCTTTTTTTCAAGGTATTGAAATGCTAATAATATTTAGTGTTTTTTTAGGTTTTTCTATAGGCTTTGTATTACCAGATAGTTTTACAATGATTGCAGATTGTACTAATATTGAAGAGAGAGGGAGAGTTGCAGGATTTGTTATTTTGGAAACTTTTGCTTTTGCATTTCTTGGATTGGGACTAATAATATTTTTAGGTCAAGGAATATTCGAGGTTGTTCTAATAATGGCTTTATTGAGATCTATAAGCCTGTTGGCTTTGATCCTTGAAAAATGCGAAGTAATTGCCTCAAAGAATAAGCCCGAATTATTACGTTCATATTATAGGGAATTTATATTCTATATTATTCCATGGATTATTTTCACTCTTGTTGCAGGATTGGCACAAAATGCAATCCCAGATGATCAAGCTTATGAAAAAGTAGCTTCAATTGGAAATATAATCCGTTACGCTCTTATTGGAATTTTTGGATTAATTTGGGGGTTATTAGCAGATAGAATTGGAAGAAAGTGGCCGATTATCTTTGGTCTTATTATTTTAGGCGCGGGATTTTTTCTAATAGGCTTTGCATTAAATCCAAACGTTTATCTTATCTATTTATTATTATCCGGTATCGCTTGGGGATCCTTTTTTACCATTTATCTAGTAATTCCAGGCGACCTTTCGACGCCATCTTCAAGAATAAAATTCTATGCATTAGGCACTATTTCTCCTTTGATGGCTTTATTCGCTATATCTATACTAGGCGAGTATGTTCCTCTTTTTTCAACTAGTGCATTCTCTCAAGTTTTAAGTGTTTTACTTTTTGTCTCAATCCTTCCTGTACTGCGAGCTAAAGAAACTTTAGAAGAATCCAAAATCCGCAAAAGAAAAATGAAGGAATACACTGAAAAATTGGGGGAAATAATCCGAGAATCAAAAGAAGAAAAATAGCCTCCTAAAAATTGCAAACATTTAATCACCAAAAATAATTGCTGGGATTAATATTTTATTCATACTTTTATCAATTGATTAAAAATGATAAATAAGACCTGAACTTATATTATATTTTTGAAGTTTATTTTCAGAGAATGGGAAGGAATGACCAATAGGAATTATAACTAAGGATATGATGATTTCACGGAAAAAACTCTTAGCAGTAATCCTTCTTTTTTCTAGTTCTTTTGCTTGGTTTTTTATATTTTATTACTATTTTGATATCTTAATACCTGGGACTTCTGTTGATCCCTTTTGGCATAATCTTGGAGTTGTTTTATTTCTTTTTTCAATTGTAATATCAGCAATGATTGGAAGTGCTATTGCTCCAAAGTTCAATCGAAGAAAATTTTTACTTATTTGGATAGTTACTGGAATAATAACTACTCTTTGTATATTATTTCTCAGAACTGAAGAATTATTTCCAATTATAGGAATTCTAAATGGTATATCTTTTGGATTTGGGTTTCCGTCCTGTCAAGCTTTCCTAGCTGATTCTACAATCCCAGAAGAGAGGGGGCGAGTTGCAGGTCTTGCTGTTTTTGTCTCTTTTGTTTTGGTAGTTCTTTTTCTTCTTTTTGGTTCTAGCTTGAAATTGGATTGGATAGGATTACTATTCATGTTTATTATAATAAAATCGATAGGTTTTCTCTCTTTCTTAATAGATCCAATTGATATCATAAAAAGCAAGGGCAAACCTTGGATGAGTATTTTGCGATCAAGAGATTTCAATTACTACATAATAGCTTACATTTTATTTTGTATAGCTGCTGGGCTTGTTTCATTATTATGGATTGCTGTGCCTGAAACTCCAGATTATGAATATGCTAATAATCTGGCAAATTATATTCGTTATATTGGTTTAGGACTTTTTGCTCTATTATCCGGATTGTTAGCTGATAGAATCGGAAGGAAAAAACCTGTTATCATAGGGCTAATTATGTTAGGTGTAGCTTATGCGCTAATTGGTTTACTCACTACATCAACTACTTATTTTATTAATCTCTTGCTTTCAGGTTTTGCTTGGGGCATTATAATGGTCGTATATTTAGTTATTCCTGCAGACTTGTCCTCTCCTGGAATAAGGGAAAGATATTATGCAATAGGGTGGGTATTTCCTATAGCATTATATACTGGGATTAATGGTTCAGCACGTTTGCTTGGTTATGTTCCTAAAATTGACGTTTTTTCAGCTATTCTAAGCTTTATCCTTTTTGCTTCCATACTGCCTATTCTTTATGCTGGTGAAACCCTATCTGAAAGTAAGATTCGGGAGAGAAAATATAGAGATTATACTGAAAAAGTAGGAAAGATGGTTCAAAAAACAAAAAAAGAAGAATAAAGAACAGCTTGATTTCAATTCAATAAATAAACAATATTATAAAAAATTCCTTAAAAATTAATTTTTAATAGCGACTCTGCAACAATCTATATAAATACAAAATATAGTAACTCAAATGTATAATTATCAATATTATTATTCTTAGGATTGTAAATAAATGTCAAATGGAAAAACTTTAGCATTTCATTCATATAAAGG
>LFWW01000044.1 GCA_001273385.1 miscellaneous Crenarchaeota group-6 archaeon AD8-1
TGGATTCATATTTAAAATTTATCGTCCTCGTCTTTGGAACCACTGGTTGTAATTCATCTTTTTTAGTTTTTTAAGGGGGAACGAAAGGTAGAGGCAGGTTTAGAGTAAGAGATTGTTTGAGATTAAATGATAGAACAGGGGTTATTGAGTGATTGTTGGTTGGATTAAAATTAATCCAAAACCCAAATTAATATTTAATTTAAAAAAAATGGGGGTTTGCGGGTGATATCTCCAAAAGAGTAAGGATCAAAAACCCAGAGATCTCACTTCAATAACCAATAAAAGAAAAACAAGGACAAAGCATTTGCTTATAGAGGGCTATCTTCTCTGTCTTGATTTCGAGTATTCTGAAAAGAGTATTATTCCCTGAATAATAAAGAATGAACCAATAATTAATCGTTGAAAACTTGGCAAAACAAAAACTAAAATCCCAAAGAGTATTGCTAAAAAAGCCAGCACTGGTTTAGATACTCTGATTCTTACTGATTCAAGATCTTCTTTTAATTCTTTTATTTCTGCCATACTATTATACGCCTCCAGAAGAAGTATCACATACATTTAATATTATAATTTTTTTATTCAATTGTTAAATTAAAATTTAATTTGTTCCTAAATCTCGAATATTAGTAAATAATTTTGTTAATTTGTGAAGAGTTTTTGGTGAAAATTAAAGAGTTAGGGCAGCTGATGATATGTAGTTTATTTTTTGTCTGTATCTGTTTTGGATTTTGAATATTTACGGTAATTCCTTCGTTGTATTATTGCACTAAGCAGAAGCGATACTCCTCCTAGTAGTGCCCAGATGACTGCTATATAGGATAATGAATAGATGAAGAGAGGATCTTGACTAAATATTGCAAGGAGAAGAAGGGCGCCAAGGATGATCTCTATGATCCCTAGTAAGGTGTTAAAGATTCGTCGTCCATGCAGGGATCGATAACCCATCTGGTAACGAGTTAGAATATGTATTGTACCGTTTAGTAAAATGGCAATACTAAGTATGCTGAACAGAAGAGTTTCCAATATCACGGGGCGCAAGAATTCTCGGACAAGAACTAAAACGCCGGTTATAACTGCTACAATGCCGAAAAGTCGTAGAAGTCGGTATCCTGTACGATGCATATTCTGCCTAAAACTAATGATCCCAGTAATCAACCAGAAGATACCAATGGCATTGAAAAGCATTGGCCGGGTTTTGTCTGTGATTAGTAGGGCGATCCCTAGTGTGATAAGTATTGTTCCGCGAAATATCTTAAGCCCGGTGTTTACTGTTTGATTTTTAATTAGATCATCATTATTGTTGCTCAAATCAGCTCACTATTAACGAAGGTAATATTTTTGTTGTTAATCTTTTAAAGCCTTGGATCTGTAAAGCTAAATTATGAATCATGTGTTGTTGAATTAAATTTTAAAAAAGTGGGGGCGGTTGCGGGTGATATCTTTACTTTGGCTTGAATACATTCCAAACATAACAAAAAAAGAGAAGATTTGAGATTTAGTCCATTTTTATTTTTTGCTCAAGCTTTTCCTCAGCAGACAAGTCAGTACCATCACCAAAATCAAATCGCACTTTCTTGATAATACCAGTAAACCAAAAGGGTTGCTTATCTGTATACGATTTGCTTACAGGTGAAAGAGCATCTACACCAACATCAAGTGACTCAACACCAAAGCGACCGCGAACCTGCTTCTCCAATTTGCCACTGCCAACCATCTCACCGTTAATAAACAAATTCACAATAGCTGGACCCCCAAGAGTCTTAGTCTGATTAACAAACTCACATTTCAACTCCACCTTACCCGAAGGAACTTTCGTATTTGAGGTAACCTCATAGCGTTCCATGTCAAACCAATTATAGTGATAAACCAATCTCCCACCCATCATATACAAAGACCATCCTGCTGTGTCACCCCCCAAACACACCAGCACTCCTTCAGCACCCTGCTCAGGAATCTCTGCGTCAACCGTAATAGTGTGAGTAATATTATGGGTTTTAGGAGCACTGCCCTCAGGCAACCGAATCATACCAGGATACAAAGTCACCTGATTACGACCAAAAAAGTAGCTAGGACGATTATTAACATCCATCCTTTCTGCGAATCTATCATCAAGAGGTAAAACATTATATTTTGCAGCTTCTGTTAGGAAAAGATCCTGCAATTCCCGAAGCTTTCCAGGATTCTCACCAACCAAATCATTTGACTCACTAAAATCCTCAGCAATATTATACAGCTCCCACTTATCCTCAGAAAAATCAGTCGAACCAGCATTCATCCATGGCAAACGACCATGCCGACAACAAGCAATCCAACCATCAAAATACAAAGCACGATGACCAAACATCTCAAAATACTGAATATTACGCCTACTAGGCAAAGAGGCATTCTCCATAGCAAAACTATAAGCCATACTCACACCCTCAATAGGCTTCTGAGCAACCCCATTCAACATCACAGGCTCAGAAATCCCCACCACCTCCAAAATAGTTGGCAAAACATCAATAACATGATGGAACTGAGAGCGCACTTTACCAGTGTCTGTTATTTTCTTAGGCCACGAAATAATAGTACCGTTGCGAGTTCCACCGAAATGCGAAGCAATCTGCTTAGTCCACTGAAACGGACAATCCCCAGCCCATGCCCAACCAACAGGATAATGAGGCGAAGTACCAGGAAGCCCAATCTCCTCAATACGAGGAAGAACCTGATCAATATTTGGTGTATAACCATTAAGACACATCAACTCATTGATCGCCCCCGTAAGACTCCCTTCTGCACTGCAACCATTATCGCCAATAATGTAAATAACAAGAGTATTCTCAAGCTCACCCATCTCAGCAAGAGCATCAACCAAACGACCCACACAAAAATCAGTATGCTCAAGAAAATCAGCATAATTCTCAGCAAACCTAGCAAAAAGCCGCTTCTCCTCATCAGTGTGACCATCCCAAGTGGGAATCTCCTTTGGACGCTCCGTAAGCTTTGTGCCAGGAGGAATCACACCCATCTCAACCTGACACTTATGAACCATTTTACGATACTCATCCCAGCCCATATCAAACCTACCCTTATTGCGGCCACGCCAATCCAAAGGAGGCTGATGAGGAGCATGAGCAGAACCAGTTGAAAAATACACAAACAAAGGACGATCAGGAGCTATGGCTTTTTGTCTTCGCATCCAATCAATACAATCCTGAGCCAAATCGTTATTCAGATGATATCCCTGTTTCACGGTTTTGGGTATAGGAACTGCTCTAGTTCCACGGTAGAGTGATGGATAGAACTGGTCTGTTTCACCCCCTATAAAACCGTAAAAATAGTCAAACCCTCGATTAGTGGGCCAGTTATCAAAAGGACCCGCCTCACTGGTCTGATTATCAGGCACATTATGGTTTTTTCCCCACCAACCAGTAGCATAACCGTTTTGACTAAGAAGCTCAGCAATCGTAGCACAACTTTTAGGAATAATACCATCATAACCAGGATATCCAGTTGCCAGCTCACCAATATTGCCTGAGTGAGCACTGTGGTGGTTACGCCCTGTAAGCAAGGCTGCTCGGGTAGGTGAGCAAAGGGCAGTAGTGTGAAACTGATTGTAGATTAAACCTTTTTGAGCTAGGCGCTCAGCTACAGGCATTCTGACTAATCCACCAAAAACACTTGGCCAACCAAATCCAATGTCATCTAATAGAACCAGCAGGATGTTTGGTGCCTCTTTTGGGGCTTGTTGGGGTTTTGGGAAATCTGCCTTTGAGTCTTTGTATGTTAATCCGATTTTTACATTGGGAAAGCGATGTTCTGGTCTTGGATATACATTACGATCAACCTTTATGGGAAAATCAGAATTTTCTTTTAATTCATTCAATTCAAATAACCTCAAAATTTCGAATCCAAACTAGAACATCTGCAGGCAAGTTATAAATAATATGTTATTTCAATCTTTTATGGAAATTGAATAGTGCATCATAGGAACACTCAAGGATTTGTCAAGAGAGCAGGTCTTTGAGTTGAAATTAATGGGTGCCTATCACCATATAAGCGTCCTAGAGAGAAGAGTGAAAAGATTTTTATAAAGAAAATCCGTAGCAATGGTTTAGGTATATTAAAAAATTCTAAATGACGACTAATAGTTCTGTCTTCGGGTGATATCTCCAACCGGTCCTCTACAACTTTTATTTGCTCATTTTCTTTTGCGAAATATCTTGTTTTTATTAAATTCTTTTTATTAAATTCACAGACATATTCAAAACCTGATTCGATTAGTTCACATGCTTCTTTTTCTGAGTGTGCAATTTTTGCGGTGTAATGTTGGATAAGAAATCATCTAATAGGAATTGGATAAGCCCGTCATATCACAGACAATACTGGGTTTTCTATGTTATTTAAAGTATAAAGATAATGTTTAAAAGAAACTGAATAGCCAGCTAATTTATGCAATTTTATACCAATTGCACACACGCAAAACGCATATCCATTGCTTTTGTTGTAGTGTTATTTATTGCAACATCCATCTTTTCTATAGTCTATGCTCATGTTCCTTTACAAGGTGAGGGTTATGGGATAGAAGATGCTGCGCTTATTGATGATCCATTGAAGTCATGGGTAATCTATACTGAATATAAAGATGCTCGACCACTCTATTATAAATTTGATCTTTTAGCGAATGATCGCTTGAGAGCTGGTTTGCTAACTGTTGATAAGGATTTCATCCCTGACTTAACAATAATGGGTCCAGGATTACCTGATGATTTTGGAGAGCATTTCCATGAGGAATTTGAGATACCTGATGGGTATGGTCTCCTTCACATTCATGGTGAGAAACAAGAGAATAAAGTTTACGAACCATTTACACCTTCTAGCTATTATACTGTACTTGACTTGGATTTCTCAGTCAATGAAACAGGAACATATTATTTGGTTGTGGATTCGACGACAGGTAGTGGCAAAGTTGGTATTGTGATAGGTTATATTGAATCTTTTACATTAATTGAATGGTTAAAAGTTCCTTTTGATGTTGCTTTTGTACATAATTGGGAGGGTCAAGACTACTTGCTTATTCTTTTGCCGATGATCATAATTGTTGTTGGTGGACTATTATTAAATGCATACTACTTTAAGTTGCCACTTGATGTTTCACAGTTTCTTGCTTTTGTCGGTGCACTCATGTACTTTGGAAGTGGTGCGATTATTCTACACCAGATGATTATTGCATTGTTGGGCTCAAATTATGATGTGCTTTTGTTTGTGACTTTAATATTTGCAGCAATACCAATATTGATAGGTTATTTAATAATTAGAAAGGCAATAAAACCAGATCTAAGTATCGGACAAGAAACTCTATTATTAATATATGGGTTAGTTGGATTGGTTTTTTGGGCAGGATATATAATAGGACCATTACTTGTAATTACCAGTGCTCTGATAAAACTAATAAAAAGAAAGAAAACATGATTAAATTAAAGAAAGGGAATAAGTTTACACTCACAAACCCCTGCCCAATCTTTTTTTCAAATAAAACATTCAATATATTTTCTATATTTTCCTGTATGTGTTGTGGGTTGTACGCTTGGTGGGTCTATGATAGGGGAAAAGAGAAAGAGAGAGAATATGTGAATAAGAAAAAGGATATGTATGCGTTGATATCTCCACTCTGGCGGGAATACAAATCGGGTGACATACTATTTTTGGACTGGTAGGCAGCTTTACATAGAATCATTAATATTTATTTAGATAAAAAATAAAAAAATTAACTCATTAAAACAAAGATAAAATTAGAAATTTTCTGAATAGGCATTCCAATTAATCGATATCCTTTTTTCCCTAAAAACTTTCTAATATAAAATTGTAAATGAGCCTTTAAAATTGCAAACTTTAGCTTTTTTTCGCTAAAACCAGCATCATATAGCAGTTTATGTCTAATAAAACTCCAATTTTTAGATTCTTCCCAATCATCTGATGGAAAGTTAATTTTTTCTTTTACCCTTTCAAATAATGCTGTCCCTGGAATTGGATAAGGCAAAGTGAAAGATAAATAATCTAATGGTAATTTAGAAGCAAAATTTACTGTATCCAAAATTGTTTGATCACTCTCTCCTGGATAGCCAATAATAAAAAAAGCACCAACTTGTAACCCTGCTGATTTAGCGGTTTTTACAGCGTTTTTAGCTTGATTTTTTGTTATTTGCTTTTTCATTAATGCCAAAATTTTATCATTTCCTGATTCTATGCCAAAAAAAATCCTGATACATCCAGCTTGCCTCATCTTAGTTGCAGTTTCCTCATCTATTGTATCAGCTCTTGACAAGCATTCCCAATTTATTTTTAAACCTCTTTTATTTATTTCTACGCATATATTCAGTAAATGCTTTCTATTTATTGTGAAGCAATCATCAGCAAACCAAACACGATCATAATCCAATTCTAAAATAGATTCTATCTCATCTACAATATTTGATGGCGATCTTTCCCGGTACTTTTTGCCAAATACAGGACTACTACAAAAATCACACATAAAAGGACATCCTCGAGAGGATATTATTGGAGTTATAGAATGGTTGAACCGTTTTAAGTAATAATCTTTGTAGGATTGATTATCAAATAATTCTCGAGATGGAAAAGGTAATTCATCTAAATTTCTTATATATTCTCTTGGAGGATTAATTATTATTTTTCCTTGATTTTTATATGCAATACCTTTTATCATTGAAAGCTCCTTTCCCTTTTCCACCGAATTTAAAAGTTCAATTATCGTTACTTCACCTTCTCCAATCACAACTATATCAAAGTCTTTGAGAAAATCAGCAGGATCTAATGTTGGTAATGGTCCCCCTGCAATAAGCAAAATGTCATTTTTTTTAAATTGCTTTGCTAATTCTAAAGATTTTTTTTTCATGGAGAACATTGAGTAAATGCCAATTATTTTTGGGTTTGAATCTCGCACTTTTTTTGCCGCTTCATTATTATTTAAAAATGTGTAATCTACTAATTCAACATTGAATCCCTTTTGTTTCAATGAAGCGGCAATATATCCAAGTCCTAAGGGTGGAAATCGAAAAATTGATTTATCTTTCAAATCAGCAGAAAATGGATAAATTAAAGTTATTTTAAGCAAGTTAATTCTTTTCCAATAATTCTATTTTGTAATTGAATATCTTTGTATTTGGTTTTATTTGATAGTCTAATCCTGCCCAATCCAATCTATTTTTTAAAGTTTCGCTACCCCTGCGTAAAATAGTTTTATTAATTCGCCATAATTTATATCCCAATCTTTCATTTAGATCTGTTAGTAATGCCCATTTTGCATCTACGTAATCCCATGCCCCGAACTCATTATTTTTCAAAGTTAATTTATTTGAGTCTATGTATTTTCTGAAGAAATTAGCGCTCTGCTCATTTAATACAAAAATCTTCTGGGGGTGTAACCTTTCTATTTTATGTAAATCAACTTCAATCATTATTTTTTTATCAGTTATAATATAAGTTACTGGAATTGTTCCAATTGATTTTGTTTTTTCATAAATTGATTTAACACCAATATCTAAAAAGAATTTTTTTAATGTTAAAAAACGTAATTTTTTATGTTTTTGATATAAATAGCTCAAATATCTAATAATTGATCTGACTTTTTTATTTTCTAATTTTATATTTCGATACTTGTTTCGAGCAATTGTATCCATATAGAATTCTTTTTTAATTACTGTTGAATCTAAATTTTTTTTTATGAAAACTTGAGCAGATTTGGAAAAATAAGATTCACCTTTATGAATTACAACAGGAAAACCAAAACCTGTTCCTTCACCGATTATTTCTATACCTTTATATTCAAGTATTAACCCTTTCTGCAAATCAGCAATTTTTAAATTATTTGGCTTTGTATTTTTGTAAATTATTAAGTTTAGAATAGATGTAATGTAAATGCAATATTTTTGTGAAGATAAAATTATAAAATTTTTATCTTTATCTGAATTCATAAAAAGTGTCACAATTAATATTCACAGCTCTAATAGGGATTTAAACTATATTTATGTAAATTTATCAGATTTTCGTAATATTGCAAAAAACATTTTGTTTTAGAATTTATCGGATAAAGAAACAAGAGAAAAATGGGGGGGGGTGGTTGCGGGTGATATCTCCACTTTCCCTTGAGTTCAAATCCAAAAAAGTTCTTTGAAGCAGCTACTTATACTATTTAGTACAGGTATTCTTTTCTTTCTCAATTAGTAGATAATTAAAGCTGCGAGATTTTATAGACTATATTAAAGGAAATGGGTGAAATTATTAGTTTTTGAAATTAATACATAATGATTATTTAAATATAATTCAATTAAAAGAAAAATTCGAATAAAATACATACGTTTGAAGTAATTAATTTATAGTATCAATGAATGTTTATTAGTTAAGGGAGTGCAGAATGAAACGAGTTTTACTCATCCTTTTGTCACTCTTTTCAGGGTTACTAATTCCTATACTTATCTATTCACCAGTTAAAGCCGAAAGTTGGAGCAGACCAACCCAACTAACCAACCTCACAGTAGGCTCAAGTTGTATCTCTATTTGTAGTGATGGTTCAAAAATTGGTTTTGATTCAGATGTTTATGGTGATTATGCAAGTTATGCGACCTTTGTGGTTAATTCTGATGGAACGGAACTAACCCAAGTAACCAAACCCACAATATATCTAGGAAGCTGGTCTATTAGTGGAGATGGTTCAAAAATAGCATTTGATAAATTTTATGCTTTTGATGGTTATTTTGAAGTTTTTGTGGTTAATTCTGATGGATCAGGACTAACCCAACTATCCAATAACACAGGTTCTAATCCATCTATTAGTAACGATGGCACAAAAATAGCCTTCACATCAAATGATCAAAATCCTCCCTTCGTTAAAGGTGATTTAGAGATTTTTGTGGTTAATTCTGATGGAACAGGACTGACCCAAGTAACAACTAACACAGCAGATGATCAATGGCCAGTTATTAGTGGTGATGGCTCTAAGATCACCTTTGTATCTGATATTGATGGAGATAATGAGATTTTTGTGGTTAATTCTGATGGAACAGGACTGACCCAAGTAACAACTAACACAGCAGATGATAATAACCCGTGTATTAGTGCTGATGGTTCAAAAATAGCATTTGTTTCAGGTATTGACGGAGATTTAGAGGTTTTTGTGGTTAATTCTGATGGAACAGGGCTAACTCAACTAACCGATAACACAGTACCTGATTCTCATCCGTCTATTAATGGCGACGGATCAAAAATTGCATTCATGCGATCTTACACTGAGGATACAAGCCCATGGGATATATTGTACTCAACTTACGCGGTTTTTGTGGTTAGTTCTGAAGGAACAGGATTAACCAAAATTGCCAAAAATTCAAAGTATCCATCTATTAGTAGTGATGGTTCAAAAATTGCATTCGGCTCAAATGGTACGGTTTTTTTAACATGCCAACTGGATACTAACTTAACACCAACTCCCACCTCTTCTCCTGAACTAGAACCTTTCCCGACAACCTTAGTTTTGGTTTCTATTGTAGTGTTGGTAGTGATTGGAATAGGAATTATTTTTTACTTGAAAAAAAGCAAGTTAAGATAATTCCTTTTTTCTTGTTTTTCCCTCTTTTTTCATATATTTAGTGAAGAGCAATTAAACGGCAAGATTTTATAGTATACATCAAGTTAAGATGAAAATTCTAAAAAAAGGGGAAAATGGTTTTTTATTTCTCCTCTGACTCTGTTATTTCTGTATCTGCAACCTCTCGCAATAGCCAACCTGGTGTAGGTTCATTAGAAGTTAATTTTAGAAATTGCTCCATCAAATTCCAATAGACAGGGTCATCGTGATCTCTAAGCGCATCAAAATCAGCATAATCTGAAATCTCCCACATAACTGCAGCGTGATAAGGTCCAAATCCCAGAACATAAAAGTAAGTGCCCAAATATTTCCATCCTTTAGGAGCGTGTGCAGCTTTTGTTTTCCAGTTATCTTTAACAAATTGTTGAAATTCTTTTATTTTATTTTCTTTGATGTTGAAGTTCATAATACGTAGCATTTTTTTCACCGTTTTTATTTATGTTAAAAGATGTTTAGTGATTAATTGTTTGTTTTTGAAAACTTTTTTGGTTCCAAAGTTAAAAATGATTATTAAAGTAAAAATGGGGGGTGGTTGCGGGTGATATCTCCACTTTCCCTTGAGTTCAAATCCCCACCGGTCCACTCAGCCTTATTTTAGTATTACAAGCGTAACACAGTGAGTAACAGATTATTAAAAATGTAAAACAGTGTAAAAAGGCTGTAAAACGGGTGTTACACAACTCCATGAAATCGTAAAACGAGCGTAAAACAAAATGTAAAAAAGTGTAAAACAGGATTTGAAAACTTGTAAAGCGGTGTTACACAAAGCAATTTTTAGCCTTTAAAACCTATTTTCTATTGGTAAATTATTTCAAATCAGACCTTTTTAAGAAATTTTTTGGGGTTGATAATTAAAACTCCATGACACAGCGTAAAACAAGTTGAGTAACAAAATCCTTAAAAGACCGTGAAACAGTGCAACCGTGCAACGTTTTACCGTGAAACAACCTGTGTTTTACAGTTCTTGTCATATTTATTATTCCTGTTTTTTATTGAAATTTTTCAAGATTTCTTTTTTTAATCTTGAAAAGAACGATTTAGAAAATAACGCAATTCACTAAGATAATAATCCAATTTATTAAGCTAGGATGCAAAAAAGGGTGAGTTGTGTGGGTGCTCTCTCAAGTTTTTATTTGAATTATCTAATATGATTTTTTGCCCCAAAAAAGTGGGGGGAAGATTAGATTCTGTTATTTCAAGAGATAAACTCGGAAAACTTTTATCTTTTGATTTGTTCAAAGCAATTAATTAAAAAATAAGATCTCAAATATGTTTATATTAATTTAAAAAAAATGAAGTATTTGCGGATTATATCTCAATTTTCCATGGAATTCAAATCTCTACATGTCCACTTGTCATAAATAATAAAATTTTTTATATCTATCTTCTTCTTTTAAGAATTGTTAATACAAGAATTACAGAAATTATTGTAATTGCAGCTATTATAGTTATTATTGTGTAAGCTATTGATTGGTTTTGGTATGTTTTTATCGTGTATATTCTTAGGTCTGGATCACAAAGAGATGAAACATACATACAACCAACAGAGATTATTTCTATGATTTTATCATTATCTATATCTCCGGTCTGCACATTCCAAGCAACAACTCCTTCACCTACAGTCCATTGTTCTTTGCATTTTTGTTTTAGTTCTTGACCACTCCAATTCCACACTATTAGTTGCGCTTGTTCTGGTGGAACATTAATATCATCAAAGCCACCATAAGCACCAACTAGTCCTGCTGTTATAATATCTATTTGATTATCACTATCTACATCATCTAATACTATTGCCTTAATTTCTGTTACATCATTACTTATCCATTCTTTACTGAATTCTTGGATTATTTTGTTATTTTTGAAGTTCCAAATTTTTAGTTGCGCATTGATCTTTTCTCCATCATAGGTAAAACCTCCCGTAACTATTTCTTTGGTTTGATCATTATCTACGTCTTCAACTCGTAGGCTGTTGACTATAGTGTTTCCCATAGGATCTCCGGTTATGGTTTTTCCGTAAGTGTTTTCTACTAATCTCCATTCATGATTTTCTAATAGCTTAAGTTCTTGATTCTGATAGTGGTAGACTCTTAGCTGACCACTGCTGTTATTTAAGTTGTTGTCATATCCAGCTGTAATAATCTCTGGGATGTAATCATTGTCTAAATCTGAGATGGCAACAGAAGTGGCAGTTGCTTCATTTGAAGCACACCATTTAATCGAATTTTCAAGCAGTAGATTATTTGATTTAAAACTTAGAATTGAGAGTTGAGCATAAGTTTTTGAGTCTTGGCTCTTTGTTCCTGCAACTGCAATCTCCTTTATTCCATCGCTATTAAAGTCCCAAACATCAACTGAGCTAGCAGATATACCTTCGAGTTGGCATCTAAGTTGAAGTTTTTCTCCATCCCAGTTATAAACTCGAAGTATTGAGTAGCTTTTGGTTTGATTATTAAATCTGCCACCAACGATTATCTCAAGAATATCATCGTTGTCTAAATCAGATGCATAAGTTGTTCTTGAAATTCCAGGCCACGTGGTACTTTCCTCGAGATTGAATTGTTCTCCATCCCAGTTCCAGATCATAAACGGAGCATTAAGATCTGAACTGGTATAATTAGTTACGTTATAACTCATTCCTCCAGTTAGAAGTTCTAAAATGTTATCATTGTCAACATCTCCTACAAAAAAGTTATAGGTTCCAAAATTGCAGGTTCCTCCTTGTCCAAAGGTGTCCCAGTGTTTTTCATGTTCAAGAACAAATTCTTGCGTTTGCCCTGACACTAAATTAAAAGGTGAAAGCAAAAAAAATATGGCTAAGGTAATGAATATGATACCTGATTGTTTTAAAATAACTTTTTTTGATTTGATTTGCATTTTTTACTAATTGCTTAATGTGTATATTGGAATATTTTAATTTTATAGAATATTTTAATAATTGCACATATATTTTTGCATACAAATTTTTAATTAGTTTTGTTATTTTTTTCTTTAATTATCGTAAATCAAGCTTTATCTCTATATTAACAAAGAAAAAAGAAAAAAATTATTTTATTTAGAAAAAA
>LFWW01000006.1 GCA_001273385.1 miscellaneous Crenarchaeota group-6 archaeon AD8-1
AATATTTTTTGCAGCAATGACACAAAGAATAAAGTAATACATCTTTTTAATAGGGAAATCCAAAAAAATTTTATTGACTCGATCAAAATTTCAACCATTGATGGCATAAGAGTATCATTAGATAATGGCTGGATTTTGATACGAGCATCGGGAACAGAACCTCTAATCAGATTGACAGTTGAAGGTGAATCATTAAAAATAGCAGAAAACATACTTGAAAGAGGAATAAAACTGATAAAAGGAAAAATTGAGGAATAACTCAATGAAAGCAATAATTTTAGCTGCAGGAGCAGGTACTAGACTCAATCCAATTACAGAAAATCGACCTAAACCTCTAATCAAAATAAGTGGAAAACCAATACTAGAATATACTCTTGAAGCGCTTAGTTATTCAGGGATCAATGAAACAATAATTGTAACAAATTACAAGGAAGAAGCAATTCGAAAATACTTTGGAGATGGAAGAAAGTATCATCTAAAAATCAGGTACAAAACACAAGGAAAAATGAAAGGAACCGGACATGCGCTAGGCAAAACTGAGTCATTGATTAAAGATAATTTCATTTTGATATATGGTGATCTCCTTTTCAGTCCGGAGATAATTAAAAAAATAATTAATAAATTCAATACAAAAAAAGTAGATGGAATAATTACAGTAACTTCAGTAAAAAATCCTGAAAAATATGGAATTGTAGAAATAGACAAAAGAAATAATATAACAAAAATAATCGAAAAACCAGAGCCTCAGAATACAAAATCAAATTTAGCAAATGCAGGATTATATCTTTTTTCTCAGGAAATATTCGATAAAATAAAACAAATTAATCCTTCAATTAGAGGGGAATATGAGTTAACAGATGCTATATCACTATTTATTAAAGATTCAAAAAAAATATTGGCACTACAAATAAATGATGATGATTGGATAGATATTGCCAGACCATGGGATTTACTAGAAGCAAACAGATGGATTTTGGAAAGAACAAAAACTAAAACTCTTGGAACCATAGAAAAGGGCTCTTATCTAATAGGACCAGTAACCGTAGCTAAAACAGCAAGAATTCGTTCAGGAGCATATATTGAAGGTCCAGCTTTTTTTGATGAGGGTGCAGACATTGGACCTAATTGTTGCATTAGACCTTTTACTAGTATAGGGAAAAATGTACGAATTGGGAATGCTTGTGAAATCAAAAATTCTATAATTATGGATAATACCCACGTTGGTCACCTGTCTTATGTAGGAGATAGCGTTATCTGTGAAAGGTGCAATTTAGGTGCAGGATCGATTATTGCAAATTATCGTTTCGATTCGAAATCAGTTAAAATGAAAGTAAAAAACATCTTAATTGATACAAAGAGAAGAAAGCTAGGAGCAATAATAGGTGATGATGTAAAAACTGGAATACATGCAGTTTTATTGCCTGGAGTGAAAGTGGGGAATAACAGTTGGATAGGAGTAAAATATGTTGTTGAGAGAGATCTACCCTCAAATTCTTATGCAATACTAAAACAAAATCAAAAAAACCTAAAAAAGAAATAAAATTAATCTAAATTTTTCTTTTTCTATTAAATCAAAGATATATATTGGTACTGCAATTTCGTTATAATAACGGAGGTTTAAAGTTGTCTGTAGCTCAAAGAAAATTTTTCAGCGAAATCGCAGCACTTATAGAAAAAACTGTAATAGTGGAAACAACTACCGGAAAGAAATTTACTGGCATACTAATTGGAATAAATCCAGATAATCTAAATCTTTGCATAGCTGAAGCAAAAGATGAAACAGGTCATACTGCTCACAGGGTTTTCTTGGGTGGTAGCAAAGTAGCCCAAATCTCAAGTACTGAAAAACCTTTCGATCTAAAATCATTAGCCAATCGTTTAGAAAAAGTTTTCCCAACCATGGTTAAACTTTATGAAGATAAAGGATTCATTTGGGTAATGAATAAAGTTAAGGTCACCGAAAAAGGTGTAGTTGAAGGATCAGGTCCAGCTGCCGAACGAGTGCAAAGAGTTTATACTCAATTTATTAGTGAGGGTTAATCTCAGATTAAGTTGAACATACAAGAATTATTATACAACTTCTTATTCCTTCTTTTTTATAAGAATATGAATAACAGTAAAAATTCTTAAAGAAAATAGACATCTTTTTTTTCTCTTTGCTCTGTGATATGTTCTTTCTTATGATATTTTTAGATAACAAACTCCTGTATATTCAAAGTATAAAAAATCAGGCTAAACTTTCTTAATCATTCCGAAAAATTCCCGAAGGATCTTTCTAGAGTCATAGCTAGTTACTGTATTTTAGTTATCAAAAGATATTTGAAATAATTATGATCATATGGCAAATATTTTGTTGGTAGATTCAATAAATTTTGCAAACATTTGCTTTTTTTTATCGAATCTACCGCTCTGGGTTTTCCGGGGAGAATGAACACTTGTTGTTGGTATTTTTCAATTCTTAGAATTTATTATTTATAATTTATTCAACTTCTGAAGTGTAATTTTTTTTTAAACAAAGTATACTATAAGCAAATTAGTCCATAAATCTCAATCTTCAATGAAATAGGTTAGTAAAACAATATAAAATATTTTAAAATCTTAGATAAACCAACGCATTTGTTGGTCCTCTGTTTTCTTTTCTTCAGATATTTTTCTAATTATTCCAAAATCTTCTAGAATTTTTTTTGTGTTTTTAGTTGTTTTATCCAAATTTGAATATTTTACATTCAAATTTAAATATTTATTTAAAACATCTAAAGCGAATCGGGCAGCTTTAGGATCAGGATACATGCCTCGGGTTTCAACTAAAATTGAGAAACCCTTCATATTACGAAGTTTTCCCATCCCGATTAATAAACCTGCAAGACCAAATATGTGCCCTGTCATAATTTTTGTTCCTAAGGTTAAAATTTCATCCATTGTTTCTTTGTCAGTAGCAGCACTGTAAATAACAGGAACTTTTTGTACATCATTTTTTTTGTAACCTCCAATAGAAATTAGAAAACGGCTTCCTAATGAACCCACAATATCTAATACTTTTCCACATAATTCATATTGTCCAAAAGTTGTTAAAGCTTGAGTATTGCCATACCAAATGATGAGATCATGAATTTTCCCATTTCTTTTTACATAATATAATTCATTTATTGGTGAATGGGTCTTTCCTTGATCAGCCGTTATTGCAACATCTTGAAAAGAAGCCGAAACGATTCTTGCAAAAAGTTTTGCATTTAATTCTTTAATTAGATGCAAAGCAGATATGTTTGCAACAAAACCTATTCCTGGTAACCCTTCAATCAAAATTGGATCCTTAAGCTTGGGTGTTTTTAATAATTCTATTGCACAGACCATAGTTAGGCTCCTTAATTATTAATTGGAAAATAGATAAAGCAAATGATATAAGGCTGTCTAAAAAACCTACTTTTTAGCTTGGGATCAAATATATCAATCAAAACTAGGACCTATAATTCTCTATAAAACTGAAATATAAAGTGAAATATAAATTAAAAACAGTTTCAGAAGAGCTAATGTTTTTTTATTAGTATGCAGGCTGATTTGATTAGATTGATAAATGAGCTTTGAGATTAAAGCCAAAGACCTACTTGGTAGGATTGGAAAATTAAAAACAAAAAGTGGAATACTTGAAACCCCACTTTTATTCCCAGTTATTAATCCTAGTATTCAATTGATTAATCCAAAAAAAATTAAAAAAATCGGATTTCAAGCTATAATAACAAACGCTTACATTCTCAAAAAAAGATTTCGAGATGAGCCGATTAAATTAGGATTAAAAACCTTCTTAGATTTTGATGGACCTATTATGACGGATTCAGGAGCATACCAGATACTAGTCTATGGAGGAATTCAAGCCGATCAAAAAGAAATTATTGAGTACCAACAAAAAATAGGAAGTGATATAGCAACAATTTTGGACATTCCTACTGGTTGGAAAGGTAATCAAGAGGTAGCAAAAAAGACAGTAAAGGAAACTATCCAACGGGCCAAAGATTTCTTCAAAACAAAAACAGCAGATAATATTCTGTGGGTTGGTCCCATTCAAGGCGGAAGACATATAGATTTAGTTAGAGAATCAGCAAAAATTATGGGAAAAATGCCTTTTCATATAAATGCTTTAGGAAGTCCAACCGAGGTTATGGAAAACTATCGTTTTGATGTACTAGTTGATATGATCTTAACTGCTAAAAAAAATTTGCCAATAGATAGACCTTTTCATCTTTTTGGTGCTGGACACCCTTTTTTGTTCGCTTTGGCTGTGGCCCTGGGTTGTGATTTTTTTGATTCCGCATCCTATGCACTATATGCTAGACACAATAGATACATGACAGAAAATGGCACTTGGCAACTTTCCAAATTAGACTATTTTCCGTGTTCGTGTCCTAATTGTTCAAACAAAACACCTCAAGACATTATTAGTACATCTACAAAGGAACGTGAAGTATTTCTTGCCGAACATAATCTTTTTGTTTGTATTGCTGAATTAAGAAGAATTAAACAAGCAATTCGTGAAGGTCGGCTATGGGAACTTGTAGAACTTAGAACTCGATCTCATCCAGCACTATTTAGTGCACTTAAAAAAATTAGAAACTATACCTCCTTTATAGAGAAAATAAATCCAACTGTAAAAAATAGAGGCCTGTTCTTTTTTAATTCAACTAGTTTGATAAGACCTGAGATTTTACATTATAGAAATAAATTATTTAATAATTGTCAGCCACTTGATAATGTAAAAATTCTTCTTTTACTTCCTCAAACTCATAAAAAACCTTATCACAAAGCATGTGAATTTAAAAAGATCAAGAGATTGCTTAATAAATTTAGTGATGAACAAAAAGGTGCAATAAATATTGTATTTTACTCTGCTCCTTTTGGGATAATCCCTTTAGAATTAGATGAAATATATCCTCTTTCACAAAATGAGATATCTTTTCCTGTTGATAATGAAACCAAGGAATATATCGCAGTACAAATTCTCGAATATATTAAAAATTTTCATTATGAAACTATAATCATGTTATATGATTCTGCTCTTTTGGAAAACAAGCTTTTTGATTTATTTAGGGAAACCTTTGAAAGACTTAAAATAGAATTTTATTTAATAAAAATGGAAACAGAGATTCATAAAGACATTTTAGATTGTTTAAATAATATTTTGAAAAAAACCTAAGTGATAATTGTTGATTCGTGTTGATTTGCACATCCATACAATATATTCCAACGATTCAACCATAACGCCCAAGGATCTTGTAGAGTATCTTGTGAAACACAACAGCGTTAAGGCAGCTGCTATTACTGATCATGATACAGTTTTAGGATTAGAGAAAACTATGAAACTTGCATCTCCATATCATGATATCATAATTATACCGGGGGTTGAAATTAGTACGACTCAAGGAGATATTTTACTTTTAGGAACAACCAAACTTCCTAAAAAACCTTGGACTATTAATAATATAATTGATTTTGCAAATTCAACTGGAGCAGTTTCAATTGTTGCTCATCCATATAGAGAATATGGAATGGGTGATTTAGCAAGAGATTACAAATTCGATGCCATTGAGGTTTTTAATGGAGAATCAAGATCCAATGCAAATCAGAAAGCTCAGAAATTAGCTAAGGATATGAATCTTCCGGGAGTAGCAGGTAGCGATGCGCATGATGTTCTAGAAATTTGTAGTGTTTATACTCAAGTTGAGGCTTCATTGGATGTTGAAGAAATTTTAAGGGCAATAAAGAATGGATTAGTTTTTATTCCTCCTTGGATAAATTCTTCCAAAAAAAAGGATTAACTTTCCTAAAAATATTGAAAAACATGAAAACTTTATGATAATTAGGTATTTCTAGCTAAACATTTTTTTAAATAGTTTTCGAATTTCTTGCGGTCCTTGTAAAATATGAATATTATCTATTTGCCGTAATTTATTGACTTGCTCAACTTCTTCTTTTCGCACTTTCAATTTCATAATTTTACCATTTGGGAGAGTAGTAACTACTATTCCTTCTTTATAATCAGTTGGAGCTATATGTACTGGAACAAATGCTTTTAAACTCATAATCGTAGCGTTAGTTAGTAGTGTATCAGATATTCCATTAGCGATTTTTGCAACAGTATTTGATGTAGCAGGTGCAATTAATAATAGCTTATATTTGTGGCTTTGCATCCAAGCTGCTAGAAAAGGTGCATTAGAGTTTATTTCTGTTCTAATTTTCCTAAAGCTATCTTTCAAGTCTGTTTCTAAACGATAATATTTTAATACTTGCTCTGCAGCCTTAGAAAGAAAAACATGTATCTCTACAATTTCCTGATATTCATCTTGTAAATCTTTCATAATCTCAATAAACTCTGCTATTTTATCACCTGCACCAGTTATACCCCATGCAATCTTTACTTTCTTTTGATTTTTTTGATCATTCTTTATTTTAATAATCTCCTGTTTTTATTTCATTGAAATTCTTTAGCAGATTTATAAATTTCTTTAATGTTTTCTTTAAGCTTCTAAATCCCTCTTTATCTTGCTTAACCCCTTCCAAGGTATCTTTTGTCCAAAAAGTAGCACCTAAATTGCCCGCCAACTCTATCTCCTCCCAGAGCAATCCCCATTCCAATTTTATTTTTAAAAAAATTCTTTTCCCCTGCTTCAGCAGCTCGGCAACGATCCATTAAAGCTTTTATTTGAGCACTAACACCTCCATTATAAACTGGAGTTGCAAATATTATTCCATTTGCTTTTCTAAGCCAAGAGTAAACTTCTTGCATATCATCTTTAAATGTGCACTCTTTATGTGTAAGACAATAATCGCAGTGAATGCAATAATTAATTTTTTTATCTTTCACAGAAAAATACTTTGTTTCAATTTTTTGTTTTTCTAATTCTTCTAATGCAATTTTCAAAACATAACTTGTAGCCTGATCCCTTGGACTACCGCATATACCAATTACTAGCATAATAATTCAACAAATTCTAAATTGCAATTAGCAATAAAGTTTTTTGTTAAAAACAGATAGGGGAAAAGTAACTTTTAATCACTCAGACTCATAGAATTCATCAGCCTTTGGTGGTTGCGGTGATAAGCCTCTTCGTTCTCGAATTTGTTTTACTATTTCTGATTGCATTTGCTCTGGAACCATAGCCCATCTACTGAATTGAGTAGCCCAAAACGCTCGACCTTGAGTTGAAGAACGAAGTTCATCAGCTATACCAAAACTTTCAGAAACAGGCATTTCAGCTTTAACAGTGATCATCTCTTCTTCAGCAGGCATATCTAATATTTTTCCTCTTCTTTTCTGAACCAGAGCAAGAACTGAACTAACAAATGTGTTTGGTACTTTACATTCAAAACTAAGAATTGGTTCTAATAGTTTTGGTTTGCTTAATAATATAATGCACCATATTGGACGCCAAGTCATAGGAAGTATTTGGGCAGGGCCACGATGAACAGGATCCTCATGAACAGTAATGTCTTCAAGATTAATCTTAATACCATAAGCAGGTTCCTTTGTTAAAGGAGAAGCATGTATTGCTTCACGGAATCCAGATTTTATATGATCTATTACCTCATCGACATATTGTCTTCCTTTAATTCTATTAACTAAAATATTATTTTCTTCTAGTGCTAGTACATTTCTTGCATCTGGAGTACTCCATCCTAATTCTCTTAGAATCTTCTGACGTTCTGCACGAGTTTGCATTTCTGTTATTTTTTCTTCTTTAATAGCCTCTATAGCCTCTTCAGAAAGTTTTTCGATAGAAACCCACAGTTTACTGTGTTTGTTAGGACTCTTGCCCATTATAGATCTTCCTTGATAAGGTTTACTTACTGTTTCTCGATAAATCACAATTGGTTTGCTAAGCTTTACTTTCAAACCAGCTTCTTGCATTCTATAAGCAGTAATTTCGAGATGTAATTCACCCATACCACTAAGAAGAAATTCACCGCTTTCTTTATCCATTTTAAAATGCAGATTAGGATCTTCAGTAGTTAATTTATGCATAACTTTATCAAAAAGAGGCAAATCCTTAACATCTTCGGGTTCAACTGCGACTGTTACTACTGGATCAGTAACATATTTTAACCCTTCAAAAGGACTAGTTTCAATATCTTCTTGAGCAACTGTTTCACCAACATGAATAGAAGGCAAACCAGAAACAGCAGCAATATTCCCAGCAGGAACCCTATCCACAATAACACGATCGGTAGCCATACTCATAAAGACTTGCTGAATAGTACCCTTCTGATGATTTCCAACAAGCTGGACCGTTTTTCCTCTATGTACAGATCCACTAAAAATACGGCCAATAGCAACAGTACCACTGTGAGGATCAACTTCTATAGTTGATATACACATTAAAAGTGGTCCATTAGGATCAACTTTTGCCATTCCTTTTCCTGTATCGCTATCAACATTACCTGGCCAAATCTTGCTCTGTCGATATGGTTGAGCTTGCAAAGGATTAGGTAAATGTTCACAAAACATATCCAAAATAGGGTCAGGAAGGGGAGCTTTTTTGCTTAGATTATCAACTTTAATTCCTACCTCATCAGGTTCTCCGGTGTATGCATCAATAATGTCATTAAAACTAATTCCTTTCATTTTCATGTGTGGAAGATTCAAACCCCATTTATGAAGTGCAGAACCGAAAGCTACTCTTCCATCTTCGACATTAACTAGCCAATCTCTTTTATGCTCGTCTGGTGCATACTTTTTTATTAGGTTATTTACTCTGCTAATTATTTTTGCAAATTTACCCTGTATCTCTACAGGAGTTAATTTTATTTCTTTTATTAATCTATCCACTTTATTGATAAATAAAATCGGTTTTACTCTTTCCCTCAATGCTTGCATTAACACCGTCTCTGTTTGTGTCATTGGGCCTTCAACAGCATCAACAACAACCAGAGCACCATCTACAGCTCTAAGACTTCGTGTTACTGCACCACTAAAATCAATATGACCTGGAGTATCTATGAGATTTATCAGAAAATCTTTATCTTGAAATGTATGAGCTAAACTGACATTTGAAGCAAAAACAGTCATCTGTCTTTTTTGTTCCAGATCCCAAGAATCCAAAAATAGTTTTTGTCCAGCAGTTTTTTTGCTAATTATTCCAGCAGCAGCTAAGAGGCTATCTGAAAGAGTTGTTTTTCCATGATCAACATGAGCAATAATACTGGTATTTCTAATAATTTCAGGATTATTCATTAATTTTATGATTTCATCAGTTTGTTTATAACGAACCATAATAACACAATCTCCAGTTTTAAAGTATTTTAATACTGATGTTTGCTTCTATAGGTCAAACCTTCTAAATCTCATCCAGAGAGATAAACTATCTGAGAATTAAGATGCTCACCTATTAACTTTATGGCAATAGTCTTAAAATATTAAATAAAGAATAGATATTTTTAGCTATTGAAAGATCGATAAATAAATTCTTATTTAGTTAACTATTATTACCTAAAGTTAATGAATAAAAAGGATTTTTTTATAAAACGTTATAAACAGCTTGGCTGGGATTTTGTTGATGCTAATCCCAAACAAGCAATTAGAATAAACACTTGCAATATTGAACCTGAAAAACTACTCATAAGATTGAAAAAGATTGGTGTGAAGTTAATAGAAATTCCCTTTCTCAAAAATGCCTTTTGGATAAATAAATCACGTGTTTCACTAGGTGCTACCGCTGAGTATTTATTAGGATTCTATTCAATTCAGGATGCTGCTTCCCAAATCCCAGTTTCAACATTTACAAAACTCAGAAGAAAAAAAGTCTTGGATGCCTGTGCTGCACCGGGTGGAAAAACTGTTCAGTTAGCTAATTTTATGGATAATACAGGTGTAATAGTTGCCATTGATATGAGTAAAAAAAGATTAATAGCTTTGATAAACCATCTTGAACGTTGTCATGTGAAAAATTCAGTTGTTTTTCACCTTGATGCTAGACAAACCTCAGTTTTAAATATTAAATTTGACCGAATTCTAATTGATGCTCCTTGCTCCGGAAATTTTACTGTATAGAAGACATAAAACAAAATGCAATATTACAAAGGGAATTGTTAACAAAATGTGTAAATTCTTTGAATGATCATGGTGAAATTGTATACTCGACTTGCTCATTAGAACCTGAAGAAAATGAATTAAACATGGATTGGGCTATACGCAATCTAAATTTAAAAATAGAAAAAATTGATTGCTTCGGGGAAGAAGGAGTAAAAAACGTTTATGGGAAAAAGCTTCATTCTTCAGTAACTCGTTGCAAAAGAATTTGGCCTGGAAAAACTCAGGGTTTTTTCATTTGTAAACTAAGAAAAAAGTGGTAAGTAATGAAGTTATTTGAAGATTTTACTGCGGCAGAATTTTTTTGTTAAATAAAAATCTGTTAAAATATTCTAAAATGAACTTTCTTTATGCTGGATTATATTTAGGTAAAATTAAAAAAGACAAAATTTTTCCTAGTTTATATTTATTATCAATCTTGTCAAAAATTAAATCAAATAAAGTAATAGTGGATGACAAGGCTGCTTGGTTAGTTATTTGTGGTAGGGATATTTTTGGAGAACGAATATTAAAAGTTGAGGGATCGACAAAAAAAGGAAACCTAGTTTTGGTGCTCAACACTTATGACGAATGTTTAGGTTATGGCAAAATTATCCATGATTTGGATAAAAAACCTAAACAAAATGAAGTTTTTATTGAAAATCTTTTGGATATTGGAGATTTTTTAAGAAGAGAAAGTTAATAAAATATTTAAATTTCTCAGAATAAGAATTTGTTGCTTTTAAAAATTTATTAGAAATTAAGATATAATTGAACGTTTATACAAAAAAAATACAGATAAACTTATATATGTTCATGTTATTTACAATTTTTATAACATATGATAAAATAAAATTCAAAATTAAGTATGAGAGTGTATAAAGATTGAAACATTTCAAAGATCAAGTTTGGGCAGAAAATGTTGAAAAAACATGCAAACAAATAAAGAAATATGAAATAAAATTCGTTAGACTGCAATTTACCGACATTAATGGAATAATAAAAAACTTGGCTGTATCAGCTAAAAATATTGCTAACATATTTGAGCAAGGTCAATCATTTGATGGTTCTTCAATAACAGGTTATCGACCAATCGAAGAATCTGATATGGTACTTTATCCAGATCCAACAACATTCGCAATATTGCCTTGGAGAGCCAAAGAAAAATCTTCATGCAGATTAATATGCGATGTGTATACTCCAGAAAATAAGAGATTTGAAGGTGATCCAAGATATGTTCTCGAAAGAGCCTTAGCAAAATGCAAAGAAGCTGGATTTACTTTCTTTTGCGCTCCAGAACAAGAATTTTTCTTAGTAAAAGAAAATGATACTTCAGCACCTACTCCAATAGATATGGCTGGATACTTCGATTTCAATCCAGGAGATTTGACTGATGGAATTCGAAGAGATATAGCTGATACTGCCTCAAAATTTGGCATAGAAATTGAAATTTCTCATCATGAAGTAGCACTTGGCCAAAACGAAATTGACTTCAAATATGATGAAGCTCTCAAAACTGCAGATCGAGCACTCACAATGAGAATGGTCACCAAAATTGTTGCAGCCCAAAATGGATATTTAGCAACATATATGCCCAAACCTTTTGCAGGAATTAATGGTTCAGGAATGCACACTCATCAAAGTCTATGGAATTTGGATGTCACAAAGAATATGTTTTATTCTGATACTCCAGAAAGTGGTTTTATTTCAGAAATTGGATTAAACTATATTGGTGGTCAATTAAATTATGGACGTGAAATGTGTGCAGTTCTAGCTTCTTGGCCCAATTCGTATAAAAGACTTGTTCCTGGATATGAAGCTCCAGTTTATCTTGCTTGGGCTCATAAGAACAGATCCCCACTCATTAGAGTACCCAATTTTGGCGGAAGAAAAGGTGCAGCTAGATGCGAAATCCGTTGTCCCGATCCCTCAGGAAATCCCTATCTTCAGTTTGCAGTCCTATTGGCAACAGGATTAAGGGGTATTAAAGAAAAAATTAATCCGGGAGACCCAGTTGAGCTAAATGTATATCAAATGAGTCATGAGGAACGTAAAAAACTTGGAATTGTTGAACTTCCAGAATCACTTGGAGAAGCATTAGATGAAATGGAAAAAAGTAAAATTATTCGCGAAACACTAGGAGATGTTGTATTCAAAAATTTCTTAGTTGAAAAACGAAAAGAATGGGATCTTTATCGTACACAAGTAACTCAATGGGAAGTAAACAGATACATTCAGAGATTATGATAAAATACGAAAAATTTCTAAGATTCTTTTCTTATCCTTTAATTTTCTTTATTAAATCTTCTATTTTTACTGATTTTTGTTCATGATTAGCCAAATCTTTTAAAACAACCATTCCAGTTTTTAATTCAGATTCTCCAACAATTATAACATAATTCATATTTTTTTTGCTGGCGTATTGAAGAGCTTTTCCTATTCTTCTACCCATAACTTCAAACTCAACAAATATCCCTTTATTTCGTAATTTTTCAGATAATTCCAACGCTTTTATTTCTTGATCTTTCGTAACAGGAACAACAAGTACTTTTTTGAAATTTTGATCTATGTTTTTAATATCTTGAAATTGTAAAGCAAGTTTTATTCGATCAAGTCCATGAGCCACACCTACTGCAGGGTTTGAAGTTCCACCAAAAAGTTCAATTAGACGATCATATCTGCCTCCACCTCCTAAAGATATATCAAACTTTGGAATCTGTACCTCAAAAATTACCCCAGTATAATATTCCAAACCTCTAGAAAAAACTGGATCAATAGTTCTTATTGGACAATCACAACAAGTCAAAAATTTTAAAATTTCATACAAGTTTTGAACTGCATTCTTTGCTTCTTTATATTCATATAACTGATTTTTTATTTTTTCGATTCTATCAAATATGTTGTTTTCTTCAATCCCAATTAGATTTTTAAAAACAGAAATAGAAGTTTTACTAACTAATTTAAATGCTTCATTATATTCTTTTTTGTCCATTAATTGTAAAACTTTTGCCTGAATTTTTTCATCAGTATTTTCTTGATTCAGAATACCTCTTAATATTCCGATATGACCAATTTTAAAAAAATAGTTTTTTAATCCAGTATTTTTGAGAAAATTATTCGTTAACAAAATAAGTTCTGCATCAGCTTCAGGCTTTTTTGAGCCTATTAACTCATAATTAGATTGCCAAAATTCTCTGTAACGTCCACGTTGAGGTTCGTCATAGCGGTAAACACTACCTACACTAAAAACTCTGATTGGTTTTTGGTTTCTTTTTAGCAAGGATGACGCTAAACGGGCAATTGAAGCTGTGAATTCAGGTCGAAGTGAAACATTACGATTACCTAGATCTTTAAATGTAAACATTCTATTTCTTATCTCATCACCAGATTTTGCACTCAAAAGTTCATTGGATTCAATTAAAGGAGTTATGACTTCTCCATAGTTATAGTTCTTTGCTGTTTCTCTAGCTTTTTCAATAATGAAGTTTAATTGCTGTGTTTCATTAAATAATAGGTCTCTCATTCCTCTTACTGACTTATATTTGGACATTGCTATTACCTTTGTGAAAGTTTAATTTAGAAACAGAATAGTAAACTATTTCTCCTCTTCTATTCATTACCGCCAAAACTAGAGCTTTTTTCTGACTTTGACACTGTTTCATTGTGCTAGTTAAATAATCGATTGATAAAGGTCTACCTTCTTGAGTAATAAGGATCAGAGTTGATGCTACATTTTTTCCATAAGATCCTCTTTCATATATTCGGAAATCGATTCCAGATCCAAATCCTCCTCTAACGACATAACCTCTGCTTCGTAAATCTCTATAAACTAAATAGTTTACCCAAGCATTTTGGTTAATTTTTTCATAATACTGCAAAAGATCTCGAAAGTTTATTGAATCGTTATTTTGTAGGCTGACTTCAAGTATTTTTTTATCATTAAGATATAATGCCTCATAAAATGATAATATTAGGTAATTTTCTTCAATTAGTCCATATCCGCGAGAAGAAAGATCGTCAATGTTACTCCTATCTGTGATTTTTACGCCTTTATCGAAAATTATGCCTTTAGTTTTGAGTTGAGATTTAGATATATTGTTTGTTTTTTCATCCATTGATTTTCAACTATATGCCGATTTGGTATTATTTTACTATTTTTTATTACTGAATGGATTTTTTCCAAAAGTATCAAAGTCTTTTTTAAAGAAGACTCCATCTTCACAAATAATGCCTGAAATATATTTGTAAGGAGTTATATCAAAGGCAGGATTAAAGACGTCTACACCAGGTGGTGCCACTGGTAGAGATCTGAAATGAGTTACTTCATTGTGTTTTCTTTCTTCAATTGTAATTTCTCTAAATTTTTTACTAAGATCGAATGTTGATTTTGGAGCTGCTACATAAAAAGGTACTTCATATTCATTAGCAATAACTGCAAGACTAAAAGTTCCAATTTTGTTAATAATAGCATCCTGCACTATTCTATCTGCTCCTACAATGACTTTATTTATCATTCCCTTTTGAATAAGAAAACCTGCCATGTTGTCTGTTATTAGTTTTACAGGAATTCCATCCCTCTTAAGTTCATAAGTTGTAAGCCTGGCTCCTTGTAACAGTGGTCTTGTTTCAGTTGCAATGACTTTAATTTTTTTTCCTTGTTTCCAAGCAGTTCGAATAACTCCTAATGCAGTACCGTAATCCACTGTAGCTAAAGCCCCAGCATTGCAATGTGTAAGTATTACATCACCATCGTAGATTAATGCGGCGCCATGTTTACCCATAGCTAGATTAGTTTGTACATCTTCATCTGCAATTGATTGAGCTTCTTGAATTACTATCTGTTTTGTTTCTTCAAGATTTTTATTAGAATTTTTAACTTTATTCAGGATTCTATCAATAGCCCAGAAAAGATTAACAGCGGTTGGTCTAGTAGATTTAAGAATTTTTTCGGATGCTTTTAGTTCTTTAATAAAAGCTTCTCTATTACTGACTTTTGAATAAAAAGCTGTTAATGCTAATCCATATGCAGCTGAAGCACCAATTAGAGGAGCTCCCCTTACTCTCATATTTTTTATTGCTTCAGCCATTTCAGATAGATTTTTAATTTTGAGAATTACCTCTTTTTGAGGTAATTTTGTTTGATCTATTGTTGTTACGATTCCATTATGCCATTCGATTGTTCGCATTTACTACGCCTTTAATAATATTTTAATAATTTTACTAATATGGCGCTTTTAGATATGTTACAACTTCTACTGGAGCATTATTACTGAATTTTAAGCGTTTTTTCCATTCATCTCCAACAGCTATTAAAGAAAATACTCCAGATATCTCAGCTCTCGCTTTCTTAACTAAATGGACTAATGCTTCTTGTGTTTCTCCACTCTTTATCATATCATCTACAACTAACACGCTATCACGTTTTTTAATCGAATTTTTAGGAATGAATAATGTGACAGTAACTCCTGAATTCTTGCCTAGTATGTAGGTTTCATCGAGAAATGCTTTGACCCCAACTTCTTTGTTTCTTTTAGCTAGAATTAAATTTACTCCCAGAGCATTTGCAACCATTGTTGCTAGAGGAATCCCGTCAACTGCAGCGGTTAGGATTTTGGTAACTCTTTTCCCTGCAAAATTTGCTAATGCATAATTTGCAGCCTGTTGAAGAATATTATAATCGCCAACAATATCAGTATTATCAAAATAACCTGTTTCATCAAATCTAATTCTACTGCGTAATTCGGTTTCCAAACCTACTAGTTTAGTTAATACTCGCCATAATTCTTTAGCTCTCGCAGTATTTGGAAGAACATGGCCTTTGGCATACCTACTTAAAACTGTAACTGGCAAACCTGTTTTTGAGGATAATTCACGATATGTTATGTTTCTTTTATATTTCGCTGTTCGTAGAAGCTCGATTGTCATTAAACGTAATTTCAAATCTTCTGCATGAGTGCTCATCCTTTTCTCCATCTAAACACCTATCAGTCAAATATTAGAACTTTTAGGTACTAAAATAGATTGATAATTTATAGCTTTTATTAAAAAATAAGATTGCATATTTAATAGAATAAAAAAGAGAGTTTTCAATAAGTTATTACATTAACCTTTTAAAATCGAATTTAGTTTCTTGTAGAAAAGGTGTCAAATGTTGCATAAACAAGAGCGATTGATATTGGCAGCTCTTTTTGGTTCTGTAATATTTGTCACAAGAGTATTTGTTCCACCTCCAATTGATAAAATACTAATAGTTGTTGATGCTGTTCTGCTGGTGTTAGGTGCTCTATTTTTAAGAAAATGGGGTGCAACAAGTGTTGGAGCTGTTGGAGGGTTATTGACAGGTCTTTGGCGTCCAACAGTACCTTTTTCGTTCATCTTTGTTTTTTTATACGGTTTTCTGATTGATATCTCAATGATGGTTCTCAAAGTCAAAGCTACAAATGAAGGGGTGGATCAAAACAAACTTATTATTTCATTGACAATTAGTACATTTATAATAGCGTTAATTAGTTATTATTTTACAACTGTAATCTTCGATATAATTACAAGCAATCTTTTACTTGATCTACTTGTATTAATAATTAGTCCATTGAGTGGAGTTGTAGCAGGATATTCATCCTCCTATTTATGGAACAAATACTTAAGGAATATTAGTATCGAAAATTAGTAAAGAAGGATCCGAAGATTCTTTTATTTAGCACAAGCGAGATATGATTATTTGATTTATTAATTTCGAAATTTCTCTTTTATGTGTTTATCAGCAATTTTTGCAATCATAAGATTAGATATTAAGAGATATTTTGTACCTGTCAACTCAGCAAGTTCAGCTGGTTTCTGATCTCTAGTTAGCAATATTAAATCATTTTTTTTAGCATAACTTACGATGTCTTTATCTTTTAATCCTTTTAAACCAGCTTCTTGAGCTGTGATAACTGAATAGCCTAAAGTCTCAAAATATTCTTTTAAACCGGCGTACATTTCGTCAAGTAAAATTCTAATCTGTTGTATAACAAGACCACCCATTAATTTGCACTTCAATTCTTTGATGACAGACAAATAAAGTTTTATGAAAATATGCTCAATAGATCCTATTAATTAAGAGTTAAATATGAAGCTTCAGATCATTTTGAATAAAAAATTTTGTTACATAAAGATTATTATAAAAAGAAAATAGAATAAGAAGTAAAGTAGAAATATAACAGAGAAAAAAATTGATTTATTGAGGGAGCTTCACTATAAAACAAAAAATCAGCAATATAGGTTATGTCAACAAGATACGCGATAATATTCTTAGTGTTAGAAGGAAAAGTCTTGCACCGTTATATAGATCTTTGAAAGCAGCTGATTGTGTTATTTGTGGGGGATCAGGTAGATCTCTTCATTCCTTAAATGCTGCGATGAGCCAGGTTGCATTAAGTCAACTTGGTTGGAGAAATAAAGTAGTAATAACTCCCGATGATCCTGGTTTCCCTGGGAAGAATATGTATGATGCAGCTGCTGATTTGAATAGGCGTTATAAAAAAATATTATTATTGATAAATTCTGGGAGCGGCTATTCAGATGATCCTCTTGTTATGGCACAAGATCTTGCAAAGTATATTGATGAGAAGAAATCGACTAAATTCACAATGGGTTTGATGACATCTGGATTAGAATCACCCTTAGCTCAAATAGTTCAGAATTATGGTCATGTAGTTCATATAAAAGGGAGAGGAAAATCTAAACCATCATTCGAATACAGTGAAACTGGAATGATGGGAGATGTTTTTGAATTAGGTACCCTTCAGTTATTGTGTATGATGATCGAAGCTATTTTCAGAAATTTAGAGGCCAAAGATGTCTTTAAACTTTGTAGAGAAGAATTTGATAATATAGGATCAATCATAGATAATAATGTAGAATCAGACACTTATACCCAATTAGTAGATCTATTGGAAAAGAGAACAGATGTGTTTATAGGAGGAAAAGGAACAGCTGGTCAGATTGCTAAGATGACAGGAATAAGACTATTTCACATAAAAAGTTTCTTAGGTGATAACGTTTATGTAACTAGAGGCGTCAATACACCTCGTCCTAGAGCTGGAGATCTTGAAATCTTAATGTCTTTTACCGGAGAAACAAAACCAGTTAACATATGGTGTGATGTAATGAAGAAATTTAATGGAAAAGTTCTTGCAATAACTGGTAATAAAGATTCTAGATTGGCTAAAAAATCAGATTTTAGTATAATTTTAGATGAGGAAGTACTGAAGGGTACTCCTAGAAGATTTTACACTAGAGCTGCATATGTATTGAGTCCTTTGCCAGTATTATTAGCTGAAAGATTAGGGCAAAGAGGATTGAAATTACCAGAATATATAATCAGTTGGTACCACTCAGTGACTCAATAAAAAGAAATTTCAATGAAAATAAATGCTAATAGAAACAATAATACTTGGTTTTATTCAGGGTCTCACAGAGTGGATCCCTGTTTCTAGTACGGGTCACTTGAAAATAGCAGAGTATTTTCTTGGTGTGGAATTACCACTATTTTTTGATTTAATTTTTCATGTTGGAACCCTTATTGTAACCCTCTTTTTCTTTTTTTCAGATATTAAAGAAATAATCCACTCACTACATAATTGGGAATTTAAAAGTGAAAGCGGAAAAATTATTCCTCTAATTCTTATAGGAACTATACCAACTGCGATAATTGGTTTTTTAATTGTACAATATTTTGATGCATATTTTAATAATATATTCCTTATTTCAAGTGCTTATTTTTTCTGTGGAATTGTTTTATATCTGTCAAAAATTGGTAAAAATAAAAAAAATGAAATAAGTTATTTTGATGCATTAAAAATCGGAGTATTTCAAGGAATAGCTGTTATTCCGGGACTATCTCGGAGTGGATTTACAATCGCAATAGCACTTTTACTTGGAATTAAGAAGGATATTTCATTCAAATTTTCTTTCCTTCTTTCAATTCCTGCAATAATTGGTGGGCTAGTCTTAACGATTTTCGAACAAATACTAAATCAGAGTTATATTAAAGTTAATCCAAGCGATATTCTTATTGGAATCACTGTTTCGGCTATTTTTGGTTACTTTTCTTTGAGACTTCTTAAGAAAAGCTTAGAAATAACAAAGTTTCATTTATTTGCTTTTTATTGTTGGTTTCTAAGCTTTTTATTGATAATATTTATTGTTTTAGGATTCTAGCCAGATAGGTTTTCCAATTAGGAATGAACTAAGAAAAACTGCGAATTCTGAATTTTGTTTATATATTTTACTAATTTCATTATTAATTAGAATTCTCATATTTTGTTGAAAAGCTTTTGAAATTAGTTTAGGAATACCAATATTTTGACCATAATTTGTCAATTTTTCTTCTAAGAGATCTTTGGCATTAAAAAAAGTTCTGCTGGATAGTATAATCCATCGTTTATTTTGTATGTATGGTCCAGAAATCACTGAGGGATTTTCCATATATTTTGATAAGAATATATCGCATTGTTTTTCGAATCTCAAAGGAGGACCAATATGGCACTTTATATTGGGTATTTTGACTGTTTCAAGCTCAATAACAAAAATGATTAAAGTTCTTTCATCTGTCCAAACTTCACTTCTTAAAATTTTAAAATCATTATGTTTTAATAACTTCCCTAGAGTTTTTTGAGTTTTGTAAAGTTGACCCCACAATACATCGGGAACTGAATTTATGTTATCCAATATGATAAATAGAACCGACGATCCTCTATTTTCCAAATTTTCTTTTAAATGCTGAGTTGTAAAGAAATCAATATTAGGAGGATAGAAGAATTTTACTGAAGGCTTTAGTAAATATGCTCTTGCTGCTCCTACTAGTGTGTATAATTTCTTCGATTTAACGGCTGAAGCAACATTTCTGTTTTTATCAATAGGATCAATAACGATGATTGGATCAAAAAAAATTTTGGCAAGATCAATTTTTTTATTAGAATAATACTCATTTTGATCTATAATTATGGTTGTTTTGAATTTTGAAAAGACTTTAATAGTTTTTATGAAGGATTTATAATTTAAAATTAATAATTCACAAAGGTAACCGCTAAAACCACTTGTTTTTATTTCAGCACCATAAACATTTATTCCTTTAAAGAATTTCTTAAGAAGTCTAACCTCATTTTTTAATTCTGGTTTTAAGTGTTTATTGATATATTTGGTATGAAATGCTGTTCTGTCGGTTGCACTTTTCCAATCTCCTTTTTTTACTATATAACAAGGTACTATATTCACTCTTATATCATCAATAAAAGTTTCTAAGTAAGGGTGATCTGCATATCTTTCTATATGTTTTGAGTTTTTCGTTGCTTTTTTTGCAATTTTTAATATATTTTTAAAATCTTCCTTAGATAGACTTAATGGCAAATGAACAAAGATATCTATATCAGGGTCTTCTCTTAGCCAGGTATCCTTGGCTACTGAACCTTCGACAGTAATATTTGCAATAATATTTGATTTTTTAAATTCGAATGATAATTTTTTAATCAGATCTTGAGTGATTCTCGTTATTTTTCTCCTATCTGAGTATGTAGGAATAATGTTATTTCCAACTTGGATCAATATGTTATCTATTTTTGTCATTTTTCACCCTCTGATTTTGAAGGAAATTTTTTTATTGTTGTGTAAATAGGTCCATTTGGTGTTAAATCACTTTTTTTAAGTTTTAAGTACTTTATTCTCATTGTGCCGATATTTATGGAGGCTTTGCTTTTTGTAAAATTGATCAATTGTTCTTTGTTTTTTGCAGTTTTTACTCTTGCAATAGTGAGATGAGGTGAAAATTCTCGAAAATCTTGTTTAAATCCTAATTTGTGCAATAAGGATTCAATTTGATTGAAAATTTTTATTAATTCTATTGATCCTTTTTTTATTCCTATCCATACGACTCTAGGATGATTTATATTAGGGAATATTCCAATTCCATTAAATTCTACTAAGAAAGGATTAAAATCAATTGCTTTTAGTTCGTTTGATATTTTATTCATTAAATTGTAAGGAATATTTCCAAGGAATTTCATGGTAATATGGATGTTTTCAGGTTTTACTATTTTTAATTGGATGTTTCTTTGTAACAAAAATTGTTGAATACTGCTTATTTTTCTTATGATTTCTTGATTTTCAATATCAAAAGATAAGAAACATCTAATGTTCTCATTCATAATTTTTCCTTCTTGTTAAATTGTATTTTTCTATTCATAAATGCTTTTTAATCTTTAATTGGAGGGTATAATCATTAAATGTGGATAAAATGATCGCTGATAAACTTATTGTGGGTGTGTCTGGAATGCCTGGTTCTGGGAAATCAGTAGTTGTAAATGTAGCTAAAAATCAAGGGTTTGATATTATTATTATGGGAGATATTGTTAGAGAAGAAACAGAGAGAAGACGATTACTGTTAAGTCCAAAAAATATGGGCAAAGTAATGCTTGATTTGAGATCTACTGGAGGAAAGGATATTATTGCTAAAAAATGCATACCAAAAATTAAAGAAAAAAATACTAAGAAAATAATAATAGATGGTCTAAGAAGCCTTCATGAATTAGATTTGTTTAAAAAACATTTTTCAGAATTTAATCTTATTGCTGTGCATTCTTCACCTGAAACCCGATATAGCCGATTAAATCAAAGGGGACGCAGTGATGATTCAAAAGAACGAAAGGTATTTGAGGAACGTGATTTGCGCGAATTAACTGTAGGACTTGGACAAGTTATTGCTATGGCAGATTTTATGCTAATTAATGAAGATAATATTGAAGAATTAAAAAGAAAAAGTAATGAAATACTTCAAAGAATTGAAAAGAAATGGATGAAGTAACTGTTTTTATTCAAGCAGAAATAAAATCCACTGAAAGTGAAGAGAAAGTAAATAGCGCAATTATGAATGTTTTTGGTGATATCAATACAATAATTGATTCAATTAATGAATCCAAAATACTCAAGTGTAAATTAAAAGGTCGAGAATCATTATTCAGATTTAAAGATATGCTGAGATTAGATCGTATTCGTGATGCCTCAAGAAAAGCTTTATTGAAATGTATAGTTGGAAATAAAATTGTGTTTTTTTTAAATAAGCAAGTTGCATTTGTTAATCACGTTTCTTTCTCAGAAGAGGTCTCTGAATCACCACTCGGCCCTATTCGAGTAGAAATACACTCTGATAATCCAAAATCGTTAATTAATTGGCTTGCACCAAAAAAAATTAAATCTGGAGATTAGTCTTTGATTTCAGATGTTCGTATTTCAGATCGTGGGGCAATTTTATTAGGGAAATCGGTTGCATGTGATGCTTATGACGAGACTAGACCTTTGAGGGTTGTTACTCATGCGCATGCTGACCATTTGGTTGGATTGCGAAGAAGTCTCAAGGAATGCAACAAAGTATTAATGACAAAAGCAACAAAAGAGCTAATTGAAGTTTTGAAGGGTTATAGTATTTTTGATTCAAGCCCAATTGAAAAAGTTGATTATGGTAAATCCTTTGCTTATGATGATGACACAATCACTTTTTTCAAAGCAAATCATATATTAGGTGCAGCACAAGTATTAGTTGAAAATTCTAATGGTGATAGGGTTGCTTATACGGGCGATTTTAGACTTGAAGGAACATCGCCAATAGAGGATTGTGACACACTGGTTGTTGAAGCAACTTATGGCAGTCCTTCATTTAGGCGTTCATTTGATTCAGATATAACAGAGCTTCTAGTTTCTTTGGTTGAAAAACGCCTTCGAAAAGGCAAAGTCTACGTTTTCGGATATTATGGTAAATTACAAGAGATTATGCAAATATTGCGATGTGCACATGTGTATGTGCCTTTTGTTATGCCTGAAAGAATTCTTCGGATTTCGGAAGTATGTAAGCGTCATGGTATGAATCTTGGAGATTTAACTTTGTCTTCTGATGAACAAGGAAGAGAATTATTAGATAAAAATTTGCCTTGTGTTGCTTTTTATCATATGAACAAAAGAAAAAGTATTGGAGTATCAAATTTCAAGATTTGTGTTAGTGGTTGGGAATTTCAATTACCCTGTAAAAAAATCGGATATAATGAACATTTAATCGCTCTTAGTGATCATTCAGATTTTGATGGACTAGTTGAGTATATCCGACTTTCTAATCCAAAGAAAGTTATTACAGATAATTATAGGGTAAGACACGGCTCTATATTAGCTAAAGAGATTACAAGAAGGTTGGGCATTCCAGCTGAAGCTATGCCAAATAGGGATTGTTATACTCTTGAGAAATTTTTTTAGTAAAAAATTATGGAATAATTTCTGCTTTTTATTATTGATTTTTATTGATATTCTGATTTATAATTTTTGGAAGAGTGAATAATATTAAAAAGGATTAGAACAGAGATGGTGTTAATTCATAAAATTAGAATTTAGGGAATAAAAATGAAAATGTCATCTGATATATCTGGTTTTTATAAGCTTACCCCTGCACAAAGAGTTGAGATTGTGAAAAAATTTTCCAATCTATCTGAAGAAGAATGCAATTTATTGTTGAATACCGGCTCTTTGCCTTTAGATGTAGCAAACAGGATGATTGAGAATGTTGTAGGTGCTATTCCAATTCCAATTGGTATTGGTGTTAATTTTTTGATAAATGGAAAAGATTATTTAATTCCAATGGCGACTGAAGAGCCTTCGGTTGTGGCCGCTGCTAGTTATGCGGCTAAAATGGTTAGAAAGGGTGGAGGTTTTCATTCAAGTAGTACTGACTCGATAATGATAGGACAAATCCAAACTGTGGGAATAAAGCAGCCAGAATTAGCAAGGACAAAAGTGTTGGAAGCCGAAAACGAGATTCTTAAAATGGCTAATGAGCAGGATCCAGTTCTTTGTTCATTTGGTGGAGGTGCAAAAAAAATGACGGCAAAAATAATCAATACTACATTGGGTGATATGTTAATTGTTGAATTGCATGTTGATTGTCGTGATGCAATGGGAGCAAACGCCGTAAATACTATGTGTGAGGCCGTAGCACCCTTAATAGAAAGAATAACAGAAGGTCAAGTTTATTTAAGAATAATATCAAATTTGGCTACTGAGAGATTGGTACGAGCTAAGTGTGTGATTCCCAAAGAAGCAGTAGGTGGATTAGAAGTTGTGAATGGAATTGTTAATGCTTCAGCTTTTGCATCTGCTGATCCTTATCGAGCAGCCACGCACAATAAAGGAATATTAAATGGTACTATTGCTGTAATTCTAGCAACTGGTAATGATCATAGAGCAATTGAAGCAGGAGCCCATGCATACGCAGCAATAAAAGGATCCTATACTGCATTATCCAAATGGATCAGGAACAGAAATAATGATCTTGAAGGAACAATTGAAATGCCTATGGCAGTTGGTTTAGTTGGAGGCGCAGTAAAAACGCATCCTATAGCTAAAATTGCACTTAAAATTCTGGGAGTAAAAACCTCTCGTGAATTTGGTGAAGTTTTAGGAGCTGTTGGTTTAGCCCAAAATCTTGCTGCATTGAGGGCATTGGCTCATGAAGGTATCCAGAGAGGTCATATGGCGCTTCATGCAAGAAATATAGCAATAGCAGCAGGAGCAAAAAATGAGCTTATTGATTTAATTGCTGGAAAAATGGTGAAAGAGAAAAAAATACGTATGGATCGTGCTAAAGAATTAATTGAGGAAATTGAACAGAAAGAAACCTATTAAGTATGAACCAGAAATTAGTTAATTATGAAATTAGATCTAAATCTCTTAATTTGTTGCAAAGATTACAAAAAGAATCCTTAAATTCATCAGGACCCATATCTGAATTTGCTAATAATTTAGCCGTTTTTTCTGATTCTTGCTTTACTATAGCAATGTACTGTTTTGAATCTGATTCGTTTTTGCTTCCTCTTTTTGAATTTAAATATTGGCTTACTGCTGCTTGAGTTGTACCGAGTTTTTTAGCTACTTTAACTTGAGTAAAATTATATTTTGATAAAAGTTCTTTTGCCACAAATGATCTGTAAAGAGGCAAAACTTTTCTGGTCACAGTTTCACATTTGTACATTTTTTCCACCTAAAAGATATCTATTGCAACTAATTTATAACAACCTTATATTTAAATTATTTTTTTATGATTCATTAATATTTTATTATCAAGATACTAAAGTAGTTTTAAGTAATCCGCTTTTGTGATAATTCCTTTAATATCGCCTTTAATTGTGATTAAAACTGCTGGATAAACCTGTAATAGATTTGAAATTAATGATAATGATGCATCTTCATTTACCTGGGGAAGAGATTTATCCATTACTTCTCCAATTAGCATTTTAGAAATTTGGTCTAGGTATTTTCCTTCAAGAATTAAATTTAAAATTGTTTTTTCAGAAATGCTTCCAACAACTTTGTTTTTTTTCATTACTGGTAGTTGAGAAAATCCATACTTTTTCATCAATATTACAGCTTGAAAAACCTGTTCATTTTCTTGAACACTGACTACTTTGTTATAATCTATTCTTTCAGCTTTTATTTTATTTTTAACTTCTAATTTGTTTAAGCTTTCAAAAATTTTCTTAACTTTAGTATATGAAGGCTCTATTTTTCCTGATTCTAATTTGGCAATTAATGATTGACTAACACCTGCAAGCTTGGCGAGTTCACTCTGTGTTAGTCCCGCTATTTTTCTTTTTTTGCTTACTTCGTTTAATTTTGGAAACATATATTTCTAATTTTGATAAAGTAGTAATATTCTTTTTGGAATAATTTTTTCAAGAACCTATATAACATTGTTATCGAATTTGATTGTAAACCAAAAAGATAACTGGGAGGATAAAATGACAGAAAGAAAAATTGACACTCTAGCTATACATGCTGGACAAGAAAAACCAGATTTATCAACAAAAGCCAGAGCAGTCCCCATTTACCAAACAACTTCATTTTTATTCAATAGTACAGAACATGCCGCAAATTTGTTTGCACTAAAAGAGCTCGGGAATATATACTCTAGAATAATGAATCCAACAACTGATATTTTTGAGAGAAGAATCGCAGCTATTGAAGGAGGAACTGCTGCCCTTGCTGTAGCATCTGGTCAAGCGGCAGAAACAATAGCACTCCTTACAATAACGCAATTAGGTGATGAAATTGTAGCTGCGAACAATCTTTATGGTGGAACCTACCAACTATTAAATCACACATTCCCAAAAATAGGCCGTAAAGTCAAATTCGTTGAATCTACAAAAACTAGTGAGTTCAAAAAAGCAATAACTGAAAAAACTAAAGCAATATACGCTGAAACAATTGGCAATCCAAAATTGGACACCCCAGATTTTGAATCCTTATCAGATATTGCTCATGAGGCAAACATACCATTTGTTGTGGATAATACTGTTGGCGTAGGTCTAGTAAAACCAATAGAATATGGAGCAGATATAACTGTGCTTTCAGCAACAAAATATGTTGGAGGGCATGGAACTAGCATTGGAGGAGTAATTGTTGATTCTGGGAAGTTCAAATGGAATAATGGAAAATTTCCAGAATTTACTGAGCCTGATAAAAGCTATCATGGAATTAAATACTGGGATGCTTTTGGAAATTTTTCTGAATTAGGTAATGTTGCATTTATTTTTAAAGCAAGACTACAATTATTAAGGGATTTAGGTTCAGCACTAAGTCCATTTAACGCATTTTTATTTCTTCAAGGATTAGAAACATTACCCCTTAGACAACGGAAGCACTCAACAAATGCATTAAACGTAGCAAAATTCTTGATTGATCATCCAATTGTCAATTGGGTTAATTATCCCGGATTAGAAAGTCATCCAAACCATAAATTATCAAGCAAATATCTCAAAGGATTTTATGGAGGTCTATTAGGCTTTGGTATAAAAGGCGGATTAAAAGCAGGAAAGAAGTTCATTAATTCAGTAAAGCTCCTCTCTCATGTGGCAAATATTGGAGATGCAAAAACTCTAGTTATACACCCAGCTTCAACCACTCATCAACAACTTACTAAAGAAGAGCAAATTGCTACAGGCGTTACGGAGGATTACATTAGATTATCAATAGGAATTGAAGATCCAACAGATATAATTGAAGATATTGATCAAGCTTTGATAGCTTCACAAAAATAAGTGTAAATTGCAAGAAAAGAATAGGAGGCAAGCAAATATTACTTTTACTATCCAAAAATTAGAAGAAAATAAAGCAAAATATTTTACATTTGCTATTCCTCCAAACGAATTAATTCTTGAATCAGGAAAAAAATTAGGTCCTATACGAATAGCATATGAAACCTACGGAAAATTAAATCAAGAAAAAACAAACGCAATACTCATAGCTCATGCACTTTCAGGAGATGCACATGCTGCAGGAATCAATCAACAAAAAGGAATTGAGGGTTGGTGGAATAACTTGATAGGACCTGGAAAGGGTATAGATACCAACAAATTTTTTGTAGTTTGTTCAAATATAATTGGAGGATGTCAAGGTTCTACGGGGCCTTCTTCGATAAATCTATACACAGGAAAAGAATACTCAACAGATTTTCCAATAATAACAATCGGAGATATGGTGAATGCTCAGAAAGCACTAATTAATCATTTAAAAATTAGCAAATTGCTGTCTGTAATCGGGGGTTCTATGGGGGGAATGCAGGTTCTTCAATGGATGATTGCTTATCCAGAAAGTATTAAATCAGCTATTCCGATCGCTACTACAATGAAACATACCCCTCAACAAATAGCTTTTAATGAGGTTGGGAGGCAAGCAATAATTTCTGATCCAAATTGGAATAAAGGGCATTATTATGGATCTAGGGTACCTGCAAAAGGTTTAGCATTAGCAAGGATGATTGGCCATATAACCTACATGAGTGATGATTCAATGTCAAAGAAATTTGGAAGACATTTCAAAACCAAAAAAAATAATGGTATTAAATTTGAGCCAGAATTTGAGGTAGAAGGATATTTGCGGTATCGTGGAGGAAGTTTTGTAAAAAGATTCGATGCAAACTCCTATCTTTATATTACTAAAGCAATGGATAATTTTAATATTGTAAATGGAAAAGATATTGGACATATTTTTAAAGGATTAAGAGCAAAAATATTAGTTATTTCCTTCGAATCAGATTGGCTTTATCCATCACAACAATCGCAAGAAATTGTAAGAGCATGTAAACTTGCGAGAGTAAAAACATCATATTGTGAGATCTCTTCTAGTTATGGTCACGATGCATTTCTTTTGGAGACAGGTGAAGAAGGACAAATTATTGGACATTTTTTAAATACTCTCAATTAATGATTAAGGTGATAGTAATTCAGAAATCGGAAATATCTTTTGATAATCAAATAATATTAAGTTGGATTAAATCTAGCTCGTCTGTTCTAGATCTAGGGTGTGGGAACGGAGAACTCTTGGAATTATTGATAAAGGAAAAAAAGGTTCAAGGTCAAGGAATAGAAGTTAATCAACAATCAATATACAATTGTATAATAAAAGGACTAAATGTTTTTCAACAAGATGTTGATTCGGGATTGTGTGATTTTCCATCAAGTTCTATAGATTATGTAATTCTAAATCAAACTTTTCAACAAGTTAAGAAGCCTTCGTTTGTTTTAAAGGAGGCTTTACGTGTAGGTAAAAATACTGTTGTTGGTTTTCCTAACTTTTTATATATCTCTTCAAGATTAAAGATGTGTTTTGGGGGCAGAGTTCCTGTGACTCCTGCATTGCCTTATGACTGGTATGATACCCCAAATTTACATTTTTTTAGTATTTCGGATTTTTTAGATTATTGTAAAATAAAAAAAATACAGATTAAAAAATCGGTTTTTATAACAAAGAATAAAAAGATAAAATTATTTCCAAATCTTTTTGGTGAGATAGGCTTATTCTTATTATCAAGTTGTTCGAAGTAATCTTTTTGCTCAATTTTTTATCAGTTTATATAAGGTTTTATTAATTAACAATGTTGAGAAGCAAATTTCTTAAAAAATTAATAATTTAATTGTATATTTTCAAGTCATAGAGCATAAAATGAAATAAAATAATAATGTGATTTAATAAGCTATATTCTCAGATTAATTGTGTTCAGAGTTGAAATAAATGAAAATAATTGTTGGGCCTGCATCGGAAGAATTAGGTTTAAAAACAGCTAAACTGGGAGGATTTAAAAAAATTGGAGTTATCAATAAGAAATTTCCTGATGGTGAAGTTTATGTTAGATTAGAGGGAAATATAAAAAATGAAAATGTTACGATAATTCAAACCACAAGTCCACCTCAGAACACAAGTATAATTCAACTTGCTTTTATTGCAAGTGCTGCTAAAATTGCAGGTGCCAAAAAGATTATCGGGATAATACCGTATTTGGCTTATGCCCGTCAAGATAAAATGTTTTTGCAGGGTGAGAACATTAGTATAAATACTATAGCCAAGATACTAAATATTTCAGGGATTGATGAATTAATTGCAGTAAATATTCATGAAGAAAAAGTACTAAAGGGTTTTTCCTTTCCTGCCAAGACTTTATCTGCAATTCCATTGCTAGCTCAATATTTTAAGCAAAAAGGGTATGATCATGCTTTTTCATTGGCTCCAGACAAAGGTGCCATGCATATCGTTGAGCAGGCAAAAAAAGTTTTGGGAGGAGAAAATGGTTATTTGGAAAAACAAAGAGATCGTTATACAGGAGAATTAACTGTATTTAAAAAAGATTTTAATGTAAAGGGAAGAACAGCGATAATATTTGATGATATAATAAGTACTGGTGGTACAATAGTCAATGCCGCTAAAATATTATTAGAACTCGGGGTCGCTAAAATTTTTGCTGCTTGTGTTCATCCCCTATTAATAGGAGACGCTGAAAAGCACATTCTTAATGCTGGAGTAGAAAAAATTATTGGAACCGATAGCATTCCTGGTCCCTTTGGAATAGTCTCACTTGCACCTTTAATTAATAATGAAATAAAGGCGCTTGAAAGTGGCTAATCTATTTTTTTTAGTTTCGGGTGAAAATAAAACTTTACCTTATTCAGAAATATCAGCTATTCTTTATGCTGAAAAAATAGATTTCTTGATTATTGAAAAACTTGATCAAGTATTAAGACTGAACGCAGAAATAAGTTGTATTAAGGAGATTTACTTAAGGTCAGCTTACACAAGAATTTGTGCTATAGAACTTTTTATATGTGATGCAGATAAAAAAGAAATAATTGACTGTTTAAATAAAACTAATTTTAAGAATTTAATTGAAAAAAAAGGTAGCTTTGCAGTTAGAGTAAAAAGAGTAAAGAATTATGCAAAAAAGTCAGAAGTGATGAAATATGAGAGAGAGATTGGTCAGATCATATTAAATAAAACTGCTAACACAAAAGTGAATCTCACTGAACCTGATTATATTTTTATTGGAATTCTAACTTCTGGAAAATTTGTATTTGGACTTAAAATTGTTATTATTTATCCTAAACTTTTTGATGAAAGACGCCCTAGGAAAAAACCTTTTTTTCACCCATCAGCAATGCCTTCAAAGCTGGCACGTTGTATGGTAAATCTTGCTCAAGCAAAAAGAAATGATTTACTTATTGATCCTTTTTGCGGTACAGGAAGCACTCTTGTTGAAGCAACGTATATTGGGTGTCAAACTATCGGATTGGATGCTCAACTTAAAATGTTAGAAGGATGTAAAAGAAATTTAGATCATTATAATATTGAACCTGAAGGATTGATTCTTGCTGATGCTAGAAACCCGCCAATTATAAGAGTTAATTGTGCTGTTACGGATCCTCCATATGGTAGATGCTGTTCTACAATGAAGTCAACTACAAAGAAAATTGTTGAGAAAGTTCTGTCATCATTTACTTTTTTGCTGGATAAAGGAGCTAGAATTTGTATTGCGTCACCAAAAAGTATAGATCTTCCATCTTTAGGTGAGAAAGTAGGATACAAACATATAGAATCACATTTTGTATATGTACATAGAAGTCTAACAAGGGAAATAGCTGTATTTGAAAGGTAGGGATGAAAGTTTTGAGTATTAATGTAGTTTTTTTAGGAACAGCTGGCAGTGTTCCAACTCCTAATAGAAGCCTTACATCTATCATTTTAAAACGTCAGAATGAACAAATAATGTTCGACTGTGGAGAAGGGACACAAAGACAAATACTTATAGCTCAAACAGGTTTTCATAAAAAAATGAAGATCTTGATTTCACATCTTCATGGTGATCACGTTCTGGGATTGCCTGGTTTGCTTCAGACGATGAATTTGATGGGGAGAAAGAAAAAGATCGAGGTTTTTGGTCCAACTGGAATTAAGCAATTTCTAGATTGTTCCAAAGAAATATTACAATTTGGCTTGAATTTTTTGGTTAAAATTATTGAGATAAAAAATTCTGGGATTGTTTGCGAAGAAAAAGATTATTTTATCAAAGCTATAAAATCAAATCATACAGACATGAGTTTTGCCTATGGTTTTATTGAAAAGCCTCGTCCTGGAAAATTCTACCCTGAAAAGGCATTAAATCTTGGAGTGCCTGAAGGAATATTGTGGTCAAAATTACAGAATGGAAGAAACATTAAGCTTTCAAATGGAAAAATAGTAAAATCTGCAGATGTAACAGGTCCTTTGAGAAAAGGAAGAAAGATCGTATATTCTGGTGACACTAGACCAATTGAAAATTTTTATCTTTTCTCTCATGGTGCAGATTTGCTTATTCATGAGTCTACTTTTGATGATTCCCTAATTGATAAGGCACTGTTTGATGGGCATTCAACTCCTAGTCAAGTTGCAAATTTGGCAAAAAAGGCTGATGTAAAAAAATTAGTGCTTACGCATATTAGCGCTAGATATCCTGATACTGAAATACTTTTAGAACAAGCAAAAAGAATTTTTCAAAATACAATTGTTGCGAAAGATTTTTTGGAATTGGAATTGGTACTAACTTAATAATTTAGTAATTTTTGAATTTTGTTCAGGCTTTCATTAACATTTTCTACGGTTTCTATCATTATTGTCTTTCTGTATTTTATTTCAGATAAGATCTTAGCGAATAGGCTCCAATCTATATTTCCTTTACCCAAACCTAAATGTTGGTCATCTTCACCATTATTATCGCTTATATGAATATGAAGTATTTTTTCAGATAATTGCCTTAAAAATGACTCAGTTTGTCCTTCAAGATTTGAATGTCCGGTGTCCAAGACTATTCCGATATCATTTGAAGGGGATTCTGCATAAAATCTTTTAAAATCTTCTGGTGTATTCATGATAAAACCATATTTCTTAGGAAGATTTTCAATAGCAATTTGTATATCCAACTTTTTTGCGTGATTATCTAATAGTTCGATAGTTTTTTTATTTTGTTTCCAATCTTCACCTGGATAAAACATACTGATCCCTGTTTTTATACCTGGATGCAATACCCATAGTTTTGCATCCAAGGATTTAGCGAAATGCATTGATCTTTTAAGTCGTTTAATCATAAAATTTCGCAGTGGTTTTGAAGGTGAAGAAATATTAACATCAGCAAATGGTGCATGGACGGTAAATTTTATTCCATAAGATTTTTTAATTTCTTTAAGAATAGAGATCCTTCTTTTATTAAGAGTGTGAAGACCGTCATCGACTAGCTCAACTATTTTTGTGTCTAAATGAGTAAGTTGATTGGTCATTTTGTTAAAAGGTTTGTTTAGACAATGTAGCATTGATATACCATATTCGACATTAGTCACCGATATTATCCTCTCTTTATTGGCAGATTACAGGGAATTTCTATCTTAATAACTTAGTTAATTTTTTTTAAGAATTAGTTTATAATGTAGAGATAAAGAGTATGTGTAGGGTAACCTATTTTTGGATTTTCACAAAAGTTTTCAACCTTGATGGGTTTCCATTGAACAATTTCATAATCATGAGTTACTATTCTAGTACCTTTTTTCAATTCCCTTTCTAGTTTTGGTCTTATTTTTTCATTAGCACTAGTTGTTAGATAAAGAAAAACAACATCAGCTGATTTTAAATTTACATTGAATATATCATCATTTACTATTGTGATCCTGTTGGAAAGATTATTTTCATGTATAGCGCTAAGAGCTTTTTTTGCTAAATCTTCTCTTAATTCTACTCCAACTGCTCTTGCTCCAAAAACCTTTGCTGCCATTGTTATTGCTCTACCATCACCAGCACCTAAATCAAATAATACTTCTCCGGGCTTTAATTTAGCTAGTTTTAACATTTGTTCAATAACAGGAATTGAGCTGGGGACATAAGGTGCAAGAAACAAATAAAATTCTTCCATCAAATTTTTATTGACTATCTTTAACAAAATTAAATTTATTTTTTAAGAGAATTTCAAGAAACATAAGCATTCTTCATTGGAGGAGGCCTTTTTGCTTCGCCGCATTTTACACAACTTTTTGCACAGAGCTCCAAGTAATTTTTTTCATCTTTATCATTTAATGCATTAACAGCTCTCATACATAAAGCACTTGGCTCATCACAATTTTCTTCTTTACACAAATTTGAAATAAAAATGCATACTTCTTCAACATCTTTGGGTTCCAATATAGCTCGATTTGAACGAATTAAAAGGCATAGTTCTCTTGCTAACACACATGTTCTCATAAACTTAATTCGTTTGAGAACTTCTTCTCTTAACTTTTTTTTGCTTATCTCCAATTTTGTCAACCCCTTTAATACTTTATAAATTTATTTAATTCTAGGGCAATTTTTTTCTTGTACTGTCTTGAATCTTTTAAATTGATTACGAAGTCTTCATATAAAAAGTATAGGTGTCTAAATAAAGATTAATTTTATTAAATTGGTCTTTTAGTGAAAAAAAGCTGCTTTATATCAAAAAATAGTTGCTTCTACATTAGAAAATATTATTGATTGGATAAAAATCCTTCTAAATTAGATTGTTTTATTCCTACTTTATATTTAATTTTTTTCTGTGCTTCTGTTAACAATCCGAGTTTTTCTATTAAATATAGACAATTTTCAGGAGCGTATCCATGATAATGATTATTAAAATAGCCATATACTATTTTTACGTTATTAGCCGTTTGTAGAACCTTAGGAACCCATGGATCAATTTCTTTATGAGAATATCTATAATCAAACCAAGGTTTTTTTCCCCTTCCATGCCATCTGAAATAGGAAAAATCTGTTGTCAATTGAATTATTGGAGGTAATAGTGGTTCATCAACAACCGTATATGCTACCCCATATTTCTTAAGAAGATCCCATGTTTCATTTTTTAACCAAGATAGGTTACGAAACTCGACTGCGAATTTAAACATAGGATCAAGAAGATTAAAAAAATCTTCTAAATTATCAAGATTAAAGGAATAACTTGGAGGAAGCTGTATAAGAAGGCATCCAAGTTTTCCATACAATTGAAGAGGTCTAATTATATCAAAGAATTTTTCTAAATCTTGTTCTATTTTGCCTAATAATCCAAGTTTTTTGTCATGCGTAATTAATTTTGGGAGTTTGGCTGAAAAAGTAAAGTTGGAAGGTGAATATCGCAACCATCCCAATACCATTCCTTTTGTGGGGTATCTATAAAAAGTTGAATCAATTTCAACAGTATTAAAAATATGAGAATATGTATGAAGTTTTCTTTTCTCTCCTTTAAGATAGAATTTTTTTTCCCATTCAGAATAACTCCATCCGCAGGTTCCTAACACAATATTTTTTTTATTCAAATAAATACTCCACTTATTCTAATGTTATATTATCTCTTTATTGCATTTTTAGGATTAAATAAAATAATTATATTTAAAAATAAAAAAATACATTTTTAAATTTTATATTTATAACTTATTCTATTACGCCAGTTATTTTTGCTGCTTTCTCGTATCCTTCATTGTTAAGATCTAATTTATGAAGTATTGTGTATCTTTCTGGTCTGATTTTAGGAGCCATTCTTAAAGCTTTAATAACATCTCTCCTTTTCACTCCCAATTCTTTTGCAGTGGTTGGAGCTCCTATTCTTTTTAAAGTGTATTTTATTCTTTTCCAGTTAGAGTTGTGCAAATATGCGGCAATTATTGAACCAACTCCACATTGTTCTCCATGCATTGCATGTGGAGAATTAATAATATCGAGGGCATGGCTAAATAGGTGTTCAGAACCGCTACATGGTCTACTGCTTCCTGCGATGCTCATTGCAACACCACAGCTGATTAGGGCTTCTAGAAGTATTCTTAATCCATCATGTTTTCCTGGTTTAATCATTGATGCTTTTTCTGTAACAAGTTTTGTACTCATTAAAGCTAAACTAGCAGCATAATCTCCATAATATTCTTCTTTCTCTGAGTGTGCGAGCCACCAGTCTTTTACTGATGTATATTTTGATATTACATCGCCACATCCACTTATTACTGAATGCCAAGGAGATTGGGCTATTATATTAATATCAGCAATTATGGATAATGGTGCTTGGGCCATTATTGAGTAAGGTTGATGAGATCCTTTTACAGAAGCTAATGGGCTTGCGATTCCATCGTGTGATAATGTGGTGGGTATACTAATAAATGGAACACCTTGATTAGATGAACTGAGTTTGGCTGCATCAATTTTTGTTCCTCCTCCAACTGCGATCACTACACAAGGTTTCCAACTTTTAATTTGTTTTTCTACCATTAGAATTTCTTTTGAGGTGACCTCTTTTACGAGAAATGTGTCAACTGGTATCCCTGATTGCGCGAGAAGGTTTCTAACTTTTTCTCCCGCAATTTCATAGCTTGTTTTGCCTGCTAAAATAAGCGCTGTTCCTGTAAGGTTGAGTCTTTTAAATAATTCAGTAATTCTTTTAAGTACTCCTCTTCCAACAATTACTTCTCTTGGAAGTTGCATGTAGTGATAAGATGAGGACAAGTTAACCAACTTACTTTGTTGTGTAGTCATAGATCAGACCATGCCCTTTAAAACCTTTTTGAATTAATGATTGTTTTATAATTTGATCTATGTTATTTTGGAAAAAATTTTAACCGGAATGTTAATTAATATCTCAGTTAGATTAACTGGTGCTATTTCCTTTTAGGAATTCGCTGCTTCTCAAATTTTGGGGAGAGGAATAATTATAACTCAAAATAATGTTGCGAACAATCTAGTATTAAAGGGGACTACGACAATTGGTGTTGTTTGTAAAGATGGTGTTATATTAGCTTCTGATACTCGGGTTACAATGGGTTTTTTTATAGCTCATAAGCATGGAAAAAAGGTATACAAAATAGATGACCATTTAGGAATGACTATTGCAGGAACTGTTGCTGATGCTCAAAAAGTTGTGGATATTTTAATTGCTAATGCTCAACTTTACCGGATAAATATGAATCGACCTATTCCAGTTAGTTCTGCGGCAAGAATTATCGCAAATCTTCTTTTTTCTGCTAGATATTTACCTTTATCCACTCAAGTTTTAATTGGAGGACTAGATGATACAGGGCCTCATGTGTATAATTTGGATCCCTATGGAAGTTTGCATGAGGAAAAATCGGTTGCCACTGGGTCAGGTTCTCAGTTAGCTTTTGGGGTATTAGAAGATCAATATAAGGAAGATATGTCAATTGAGGAAATGTTGCCTATTATTGCTAAAGCTGTTAATTCTGCAATGAGAAGGGATGTGGCTAGCGGTGACAATTATAATATTACTGTGATTGATTCCATGGGGTATAAAGAATTGACCAGTGATGAGAAGAAAATGCTTCTCACAAGCTAAGGATGTAAATTATTTTGCGTCGAGGTTCTGAAAAAGATAAGATAGAAATAAGTCAGTATATTCTTGAAAAAGTTCCACAAGAAGCGATGGTAACTAGAATTGAATATGAAGGCCCTACTCTTGCTATTTATACTAAAAATCCTGAAATTCTAATTGATCAGAGTAATATAATCTCTGAAATTGTTGGCGTAATTCGTAAACGAATAGTGATTCGATCTGATCCTTCAGTACGTCTTAAAGAACCTGAAGCGGAAAAAATTTCAAGGGAACTAATTCCTTCTGAAGCAGAAATTACTGATATAAATTTTGATCCTAGTTTGGGCGAAATTAT
>LFWW01000056.1 GCA_001273385.1 miscellaneous Crenarchaeota group-6 archaeon AD8-1
CAAGAGTTTATTGACTCAAGAGTTTATAGGAAAAATCTCTTCTTTTGATGCTTATGCTTATTCTTCAGATTTTTCGAACATTAATCAGGGATCCAAAAAAACATCGATAAGGGGCGGAGTACTCAGAGATTTAGGATCACATGTTATTGATTTATCTACTTGGTTTTTTGGAGAATTGGAGATTGATTCTGCATCTATAGAATCAATTGTAGATGAATCAACTGAAGATGTAGCTAATGTTAATGTTTCAAAATATAATTTAAAAGGAAAGTTTGCAATATCTTGGTGTGCTGAAAATTACCGGATGCCAAGTTTTGGATTTGCCATAGTCGGTAATAAAGGTACAATGAAAGTTGATGATTATAGTAAATCGATAATATCCGGAGAAAAAATTGAACCAAGCTTTAAAACGGCTTCAATAACCGATTATATCATTGATCAAATAAAAAAGGAGGCTAAAATCTATAAATAATCATAACAAAAAGATACTGATAGTTGGTGACAATCCTTTTCATGGTATTAGTCATCTCTCTCAAGATAGAGCAATAGCCAGAGGTAAAAAAATTAGTAGTGTTGACTATGCTGCTAACCTAGTTATTACTTCGCTTCAAAATGGCGCGCAAGGTTTTATGTTTTCTGTTAGCGAAACTACGCTTTCAGTTCTTAGGATAGCTAGCAAATCAATAGAGAACTTTAGAATTTATGCTATAGTTCCTTATGCCTATGAATATGTCAGATTGTCAACGAAATTAGGACTTTCAGGTCTTGCTAGAAAACTAGGTAAACAAATTATTCTTTCAGGTAATATCAAAGCAATATTTACAGGATTAAAGGGGATTTCAAGAATTAATATTGAAGATCTATTAAAAACGTATTTACTATACGAAATCTCCAGGATAAAAGGCTCGATTAATAAAAAACAAAGCTTGGATTCAATTTTTCTACATGAGATAATAACCGACATGGCTTTGGCTCTCCAATTAGATTGGCTTTTTTCTTCCTATATCGATTTTATGCACCAAATCAAAATAAAACCAGGTTTTGAAACCAGAAATTTTGCATATTTAGTAAAACAATTCAAAGAGTGGAATATCGATTTTAGTAAGATAATAATTGTTGCGCCTTTCAACAAAGTCGGATTTCAAATGAATCCTTCAAAAATCGAGTGCGAGAAGAAACTGGAAAATCTTCATGAATCTAATATAATAGCGATGAGCATTTTGGCAGCAGGATATCTTAATCTTCCAGAAGCAACAGAATATCTGCAAAAATTACCAAATATAGGAAGTGTTGTTGTGGGTGTATCAAAAGAATATCACGCTCTCGAAACGTTTAGGTTTTTAAATAAGGTTTTAAATGAGAAGGTATGAATAGGCAAGAGTATTGTGGCTTAAAAACCAAATCTAATTATCTGGATTGGGTATTATTAAGAGGGATACTTGAATGAAAGTGTTGTTTCTCACTAGAGAATATCCTCCATATTCAGTTGGGGGAGTAGCTAAATACGTCTTTTGGCTTTCAAAAAGTTTAGCTAGATTAAATGTTGAAGTTAAGGTTTTATCCTTCGGCAATCCTTCTGACAGTAACAATGAAGTAACGTTTTTTACTCCGAATAGTTCCTTGTCAGCGAATAAAGTAGGCGTAAAGGATAACCTGAAGATATGTCAAGATCTTAGAACAATTAATAGAATAGCTGACAATTTTTTTGTCGATGGCCAATTTGATGTTCTTCATATAGCCGATCCCTATCTGGGACCTTTCATTAAATCGCCTAACATGGTTACTACGGTACATGATACTAGTGTTGGGGAACTACGTTTTATGCTTAGGAACATTCGCACAGTTTTAGATGTTAAGTACTCGATCTTTTTCTCTTCATTGGGACCCCTTTTAGAACATTTTACACTCAAAAGATCAAAGGCAGTAGTAGCTGTTAATGATCACATAAAAAATGAATTAGGTCGATATTATGGAATCTCGCAAAGGAGAATTAATGTTATAGTAAATGGTGTATCGATTCCGGATGTAATATTAAAAGAGGAAGCAAAGAAAAAAATAGGGCTTAATGAAAATGATTTGCTAATTTTTTCTGCTTGTCGATTGATACCCCGTAAAAGAATGGACCTTCTAATAAAGGCAGTTAAAATTCTCACAGAAAACGGTATGAAAAACTTTTCTGTTATTATATGTGGAGATGGACCCCAAAAACATTCTCTTTTAAATCTAGTTGATGAGTATGGCTTGAGCGGTAAAATCAAATTCACTGGATGGGTACCTGAAGAAAACCTAATGTTGTACTATGAAGCAGCAGACATTTTTGTGCTTTCATCTGAATATGAAGGTTTTCCTATTTCTTTACTCGAAGCTCTTGCTTATGAAGTTGCTCCCGTGTGTTCTAACATTTCTCCTATGATATTAACTGAAAGAATAAATGGATTGATATTTGAGCGCGGAAACTTTAAACAACTTGCTGAGAAGCTTAGACTAATGTTGGAAAACGCAGAATTGAGAATGTCAATTGCAGAGGCTGGAGGAGAATTAGCTAAACAATTTGATTGGATAAAAGTTGCACTTAAAACCAAAAAGATCTATGAGACATTACTTTATGGGTACAAATAAGCATTCTTGTGTGAAAAACCCAAATCTTCTCAACTTTTCGTAAGCTTTGTGATTCTAACTTTCTTGGACCCAGATTCTATCCAGACTATTTGATACATTAGAATTTAATTTATGGAGGAGTTTTAGATTCATATTTGTATGATTGCAAGAGAGTTTCCACCCGATTTGGGTGGAATAGGGCATTATGTTTATTACCTATCAAAGAAGCTGCTTGAAAGAGGACATAAAATAACTGTTATAACAAGAGGATCTGCAGGCAAGACAGTAAAAGAGGTTGTTGACGGTATAAATATTTTCTATGTATCATTTTTTCCAGTTTATCCTTTTCATCTTTGGGTACATGGTGCTTTTGTAAATCAACTTCTCAAGTTTTTAGAGCCTGAGCTAAGTTTGGTTCACTTGCATTCACCCATAACTCCGGCAATAAAGACTTCGCTGCCTGTAATAACCACTGTTCATACTCCTATGAAAATTGATGCAAGGTATCATGAGATATTTGATTTAAAGTCGCTATTTGAAAAAGTACAATCTGGCTTTGTATATCCTCCTATGGAATTAGGATTGTTTAAGATTTCGAGAAAAATAACCACGGTTTCTCGGACCGTAGCTCTTGAATTGAGAGAATATGGGCTCGATCCTTCTAAAATCACTGTGGTTAAGAATGGAGTTGATTCGCAATCTTTCTTTCCACTTAAGCAGAAAGAAAGCGATGAAAAATACGTTCTTTATACCGGGGTTTTGCGTGCACGTAAAGGTTTATTTGATCTTGTTCAATGCGCTAGTCATGTTTGTAAAACCAGACCGAACTCAAAATTCATTATTTGTGGTAAAGGACCATTTAGAAAAAGAATAGAAATGACTGTAAAAAAGATGGGACTAGAGAAACAGATTATTTTTTTGGGTTATGTGAGCCGAGATGATTTAATTGATATATATCAGAATGCAGCTGTCCAAGTTGTTCCCTCTCATTATGAGGGAATGCCAAATGTTCTTTTGGAAGGTATGTCATGTGGTTTGCCCGTGGTTGCAACTAACATTGGAGGTAATAATGAAGTGATTGTTTCTGGGATGAATGGCTTTCTAGTTCCCACAAAAGCTCCCCAAATAATGGCAGAAACTATCTTGAAACTGTTGAATGACGGTAAACTTAGAAAAGAGATCGGGGAAGAAGCAAGAAAAACTATTGAGAAATATTATACTTGGGATAAGATAGCTGCTAACATCTTAGAAGATTATAAAAAATTACTGAAGGATGTCTTTTGAGTGGTAAAAGTAAATCACTTTTTCTGGTTTTATAAATTGTAGTGTTGCTTTAACCTGTAGTTTTTTAATACAAGAGAGGAGGGAAAAACGAAAACTAATAAAAAGAAATCATCTAATCCTTGTTGCTATGATGATATTGGAACTGTTAAACCTGACTTGTTCTTACCGTATTATTAGTACCTTATTATTAGTTTCCAGTTTGGACTTAGATAATAACTGGAACCATCCGACTGTTTTTCTTTCCGAAGGAAGAATATTTAATTAAACAAGAATGATTATTGAAGGAATTTTTTTTACTTGTTGAAGTTAAATGTTGTCATAGAAAATTCCGATCTGATAGTTACCCCATATGGCAACTTATAAGTATGAGTATTGTGGCTGTTCTTTGGCACCCTAAAAATATGATACTGATAATTGTGCAGTTTATTAATTAAGAAAAGCAAAAGCTTTCATATTTAATTTAGCGGAAGGTTTTTACTTTAAGAACTTTTCCGATGAAAATAATTATCCATAATAAATCAAATAGGGATTCGAATGAATTATGAATCGCGAGGCAATAAAAGTCTTAATAATTGGAATTGTAGATGCTTTGCCACTTAAAATACAAAAAATTGCTTATAAGGTTATAATTGAAACTAGATATCTGCTTTTTAAAATAAAATGCAAGATTGTTGCTCGGAATAAGAGTATAGCTGATCCAGCAAATATTTACTGGCTATCAACGAACAGAATTGTAAAGTGTTTATCTCCAGAAGATCGAAAGGTTTTTTTCAATTCTGAAAAAATGCGTGGAAAAATTGTAGGTGGCAATTGGGATATTAGTAATTATGAATTCGCCGAAACAATCGATGTTTATGAAGCTTTGAAAAAGAGAGTGAGAGAAAGAGCTGAATGGCGGGATACCGAATATTATAAAAGAATCCTTAGACAGGTTAAAGCAGGTACTTTTCTTTATGGTATCAGAAATGAAACTGATCTTGATCAACGGTGTAAGTATCTTGATTCCTTAATTGAGAACATAAAAAAAGAAGGATATCACCTAAACCGGAATATCTATCATAAAAATATAACTTTCGAGGAGATCGATGTAAATATCGGAAGATCTGGAGAATATATTTTTAGAGACGGGATTCACAGACTTTCCATTGCTAAGGTTCTTGGACTCAAATGTGTACCTGTAATGGTTTTTGTTCGTCACAAGGAATGGCAGGAGTTTCGGGATTTTTTGTTTTCATATGCTAAGAGGCTAATTGGAGGAAAATTATATCAACCAACAATTCATCCTGACCTTGCAGATATACCTTGTATCACAGAAAATTATGAAGCTGAGGACTTCTGGAGCGCAATCAAGTTTCATCTGAAAAAGAACAATGGTGTAATGCTCGACATTGGTGCTAAAACAGGCTTTTGGTGCCACAAATTCGAAGACCTAGGTTATTCCTGTTATGGAGTTGAAGAGGACCCTGAGTTACGTTATGTAATGCAGAGAATAAAGATCGCTGAAAATAAGAAATTCCAAATAATAGACAGATCAATATTCCAGTCGGATTTCATAAAGAAAACAGAATTTGAGGTTGTTTTAGCAATAAATATTCTTCATCATTTTTTGGAAACAAAAACGAAGTATCTCCAACTGGTTAATTTTTTGAAAAATTTGAAAACCCATGAGCTATTTTTTGAACCACACATACTTAAGGAATATCAAAATAAGGATGCTTATAAAAATTATAATGAGCTTGAATTCGTCAACTTCTTGCTTGAACATACTTCTTTGACTAAATCTGAGTTAATATACACAGCCAAAAATGGAAGCCATATTTTCAAATTGTTCTAATAGATAAATGTCGTGGGCACAATTATTTAAAGCATATTAGAGAAAATTGGAGTTAATCGAAGCTTTTTATATGTTTGGAAAAAGTAATTCCAACAATGCGCTTAAGAATTTGTTATAAAAGAGCTCAAAACATTGAAAAAAATGAAAATACCAATAACCAGGCAGTTATATTTGAGGAGCAGGGTACTACGGGTAATATTTTAGACTGCACTACTTAGTTGCGAATAACTGCGATGTTTTAAATGCACTACTGAGGATAGGCTAATGATTATTGAAAAAGGGAAAAATACTAACAATTTCCGAGAAAAGAAAATGGTTTGGATACAACCTACATCGAGGGATAAAGCTCTTCATAAAATGGCTGACTTAGAAGTTCTAAACCAATTGGCGAAGCGAAAATACAGCATCTACATAATCAAGACGACTCCAAAAATAAACGAACCATCTCGACTTGAAAATTCGCTAGTTCACATAATTTCCATCCCACTTAAACACCTGCCAATGATTTTGCCAGTCATGCGAACCTTTTTCCTATTATTTCTTCTTCCTGTACAAATTCTCACCACGAAGCTCGATTTCATAATAGAAGCACCAGATGTATCTATTCTTAGTTTCATACCAATACTTATTCTATCTAAGATGAAGAAAGTGAAATTAATCTTGGATATTCGAACAGTCCCTGTAGAGACTATTGGGTTTCGAGGATTTATGCTCAAGTTTTGGTTTGTAGCTTCTATTATAGTGGCAAAGCAATTCTTTGATGGGATTACCATCATTACTTCTTCAATGAAAAAAGAAATATGCACCAGATTTCATATTAATCCAAAAAAAGTAGGTATATGGACATCTGGAGTTTCTCTTGAATTATTCGATCCTTTTAAATATGTTTCTGAAAGATTGGATTTTAAAAGTAAACTTGGATTATCTGAGAAATTTGTTGTTTTTTATCATGGAGTTTTTACCAATACTCGAGGATTGACACAAACTATAGAAGCTATGAAAATATTGCAAAATAAGTATCCTGATGTGATTCTATTTCTCCTTGGAAGGGGTCCAATAGCATCGAATCTTAGAAGTTTGATTCGAGAAAATGGTCTTCAGAATAACGTTATAATTCACGATGCGGTTGACCAATCAGAAGTTCCTAAGTTTATTAGCATGTGTAATGTAGGTATTGTTCCATTACCAGATCATCCCCATTGGAGACATCAGAGTCCTTTAAAGTTACTAGAGTATTTGGCTATGAAAAAAGTTGTTATATTAACGGACATCCCAGCTCATCGGGCTGTCATAGGTAAAAATGAATGCGGTCTTTATATTTCGTCGATTAAACCGATCGAAATAGCCGAAGCAATAGAGAATGCATACATGAATAAATTGAACCTTGAGAGTTGGGGACGAGTCGGTAGGGAAATTGTCAGAGAAAAATATACTTGGGAAAAAGTCGCAGTAGATTTAGAGAACTATCTGTTATCGATTGAATGACATGAATAGAAATACAATCCTAAGTTTATCAAGATTTTTAAAGTGTATATTCATAAGATTATTGGTTTGATTATATAAAACTCACTTTTTTAGGAGTATTGTAGCTTTATTTTAAAGTCTTATCATATGAAATGAAAGTTGGATTTATTGAAACTTCATTTTTAAAATTTTTCACAGAAATGAGTCTCGTTTAAGCAATATCACTAAACCTTCAATGGCTTAACTCTTTAATAAGATGAAGAAAAAATCAATAATACATAGCGAATTTCTAAAGAAAAGATTGAATTATCTGTTTAATTTTATTGGTATTATATACTTTTTGCTTAATTTATCGAAATTGTATACGAATTAATTGGCGTGTGGTTACATAATTTTGAAAAGGTATAGTTATGAAGGAGATAGTGTGAAACTGAATTACTTTTATTAAATTATGTATGTACATTATTATGATTTTTTTCCGAGTATCCTTTTTGCATTTTTGTTGAACATTTCAGGGAAATTCTTTAAATACTGAGAAAATTATGCATGGACTAATCTTTGGTCCCTACGAATAGATCCGCCAAAGGGGATCAGGATATGATGTGTGTTAAATGAGGAAGATTTACTACTGTGTTACGATTATAATTTTTATAATACTACCTTTTTGGATCTCCTCATCTGGAGCAAGTCTGCAAACAAGCTACCACCTTCATTCTGGAGGAACAATGCTCATCAATTCTATGTCGACTACGCCAACTCCCACATCAGATACTAGTAATACATCTATCAAGGGTGAACTTTACATGTGGATAGGGTTTGGTATGACTGCTGGTGATGTTAATGCTCAAAGAATAGCTAATGCAAGAGACACTTATGGGATTCCTATTTGGCTTGATACTGGTAATTGGGGGTATGCTCAGTTGACTTCGGATTACATTAATTATTTCCATGCTCATGGTGTAAAAGTTATTTGTAGGATATGGAGTAATTATGGTGATAATCCTTTAGATAATATTTTGCACAGAATGGATCCTGGTTCGGGCAGTAGGTTTGATCGTGGAAGTGTAGATTACCAGTTGAGTATAGGTCCTGAGATTGATGGTTTTATGATTGATGAATGTGACCAGAATGACTATAATTACTATAGGGCGATTGCTGATTATGTTCATAGTAAAGGAAAACTATTGTTTGTAAATCCTGGTACTCATATTATTCAAGAAAGAACTTTTGATTATGCTGATAAGATTAGTGTTGAGCTTTCTTGGTGGCGATTATGGTTATAATGGTTATAGTTCAACTGATGTTAAGTATATGCCTCCCAAAACTGCAAGTGGTGACCGACCTGCTTATGTGTATCCTTTAAGTCTTGAACGTGCTATTTGGGACACAAAAACTGGGTGGAACTCAGGTATTATTTTAGAGTCTAGACCAGGCG
>LFWW01000007.1 GCA_001273385.1 miscellaneous Crenarchaeota group-6 archaeon AD8-1
ACAACACATTCAATTTATGGGTAGGAGTTGAAAATCATATGGGATCGGAACAAACTTTTGAGATTCAACAAAAACTAACCAAAGATCCAATTTTAAGATTTCCTATAAATGAGGAGGCTGAAAATAAATTTTCCAAAACTTTGCAAAATCAAGAATTATGGGAAATGATGGTTACAACAACTATTTCTAATCCAGGAAATTATTCACTGGTGTTTGAACTTTACTTGAAAGAAAATGGAGAAAGAGTAGAAAATAATACAGAACCTGTGAACTATGTTCTACTAAACATTCAAGTAGATTATCAAAATCAAGATTAAAAATTGTGATTTTTTTTCGAAATATAATCATTCTCGATTTTCATTCGATGAACATTATTGTATGCACAAAACGGAATTATTTTGAGATCTGGAGTAGCATAATGAACTACACACCTTTTTACCCTATTTAGATCAAAATTATACCTATCCATGAAAGCCATGCTTCCTAGAAGAAAAATTCTTCGACGTAAATGCCCTAAAGATTGATATGAAGGTGCTATATGCATTTTTAAAATTGCCTTCATCAAAGTAAAAAAACCAATTTCCTTAATTACAAGTGGCCAACTCAATGAAAGAATAGATGCAAAAAATAGGGATGAAAGAAGTGACATTCGTCCCTTGGATTTGATTTTAGATGCTGTTCTCTGAATATTTTCAAAGAATTTTTCAAAATTAACAAAATGGTTTATCGGTATAATTTTTCCATATTTTGAAACATAAATCCAATTTACAACACCACATTGAGGACTACATGAAAATAGTGGCCATGGTTTTTTCATGAACTTTCTCATTATTTTTATCGGTGAAACCATTATAGATAAAGGAAATAGATCAGTGGCTTTAATTTCACCGTGAGTTTGAGATTCAACTTCCTCTGCAAAATGCCAATCTCGCCAAGATTCTCTTGATTTATGATTCGTTGCTCTTCCTGTAAAAGCAATCGGTTGAAAAATTATGCCACGGATAATATCTGAGTTTTTGGCGGCAAAGGTTATTATCGATCCAATTTCGTTCTCATTAAGACCCTTTACCAAAGTGTTTACTAATATTATTTCAATATCATATTTACGACAATTTTTTATTGCGTCAAATTTTACTTTTAATAATTTCTTTCCTCTAATTTTTTTGTAGAAAGAGTCTGAAAAACTGTCAAATTGAAGATAAACAATATTGAGACCTTTTTCTTTTAAAAGACCTATTATTTCAGGCATATCTTCTCTTTCTAGTGGTTCTCCACCAGAAAAAAGTAAAGCAGGAGGTTTAGGATTAAGCGAGTTCAAAAATTTTAAGATATTTTCAATTTCTTTTAATTTTGGTTCATATCTGATGTTGTTTTCTCCAAAAGTAGAAAAACAAACAGAACATTGTAAATCGCACCTTTTTGTAACATCAATAACACCGATAACCGTATCTGAAATGTGATCATCGCATGAAAGGCAGTTTGCAGGACAATCTGCAGATCTTTGCGGTATTGTAAAATCTTTAAAACTTTCAAAATAGTCAAACCTTTTAGAGAAGTTATAAATGAATGGGCTTTGCCAATGTGTTGCAATAAAAGATCCGTGCTCGCTACAATTCTTAACAATTAATATTTTACCATCATTTATTCTTAATTCTGCTGGTATTTTTTTTAAACATTCAGGACAAATACTAATTGTTTTTTTCAAAAGATCGCCTCAAAAACTAAAGATAGAATCAACAAAATCATTGACATTGTAATCATACGTTCATATTTTCTCACGGTTTCCACAACTGAAGAAGTTAAAAGTCGAACTGAAGCATAAATAAGCAATATACTCCAAAAGGAAATTAAAACGAGATATAATCCACTAAATGGTACAAGAAAGTAGGGAAGAGGAGCAAATATTGCTGTAATAATGAAGAAGAAGGAAGATATATTCACTGAATTTTTTATTCCAATTTCTTTGGGAAGTGTTGGATAACCAACTTTTGAATCACCCTCCAAACTCAATACATCTCGCAAAATATTTCCTCCTATAGTTCCAAAACAAATAGGATACAAACTTAATGAAATTATACTGATTGTCTGGAAAATTGTTGTTTCACCGTAAATAAATGCTGTGCCAACGAGCAAACCAACGAGAACATTGGCAGCAAAACCAGATTTTCTTTTAATGTATGCTGAATAGATTATCAATAAAAATGAATCAACTAATAGAAGTAAGAAACTAAGCCAATTTATTAGATAAGCTAATAGAAGACCAACAGAAAATAATATGCCAGAAATAAGGATAACTTGTTTTAATGTAAATAAACCTGAAGGTATTGGGCGTTTAGGCTTTATGATGGCATCACTTTCCCTATCAAAATAATCATTAATAGAAAAACCTGCTGAAGTTATAAAAGCCATTGAAAAGAAAATTAGGAGAATTGTTTGAATATTTATTGCTTGCGTGCTAATCGCAAAAGCTGTAATTAAGGATAGCCCACCGGTCATCATCCAGTAAGGCAATCTTAAGAGAGAGACTAGCCCTTTAGACGGAAAAGCTATCTTTCTTGCCTCCAATTACGGATAATCTCTCTGACACTATCTTCTAAAGTTATTTTTGGAATCCAATTCAAATCTTTTTTCGCTTTACTAATATTAAACCAAATAGTGTCTACATCTCCATGCCAAGAAACGTTGGTGGTCGTAATTGCTGTTTTACTAGTTAAATTTAATAAGTCTATAATCATTTTTGCTAAATCAATTATCTTTGTTGTTTTTCCATATCCCAAATTATAAGTTTTCCCAATGGCTTTTTTGCCTACAGTTGAGAGAATGAGAGCTTTAATCACATCAGAAACATGAACAAAATCTCGGGATTGCAAACCAGTTCCTATTATCTCTAGTTTATCAGGATTTTTATCGATTTTTTCAAGGAAATCATGAATCACACCATGACATCCAGGACCAATAACATTTGCAAACCGCATGATTGCAACATCTAAACCATATTGTTTGGAGTACATTTCACAATATTGTTCACCTACAACTTTTGAGAGACCATAACAGGAAAATGGATGAAAACCATATTCTTCAGAAGTAGGTAATTCAATTGGATTCCCATAAACCGCTGCTGAAGATGCAAAAATTAGGTATGCATCATCCTTTCGAGCTTTTTCTAAAATGTTTAATGTTCCTCTGGCATTAGTTTCGAAGTCAATTATTGGATTTTCCATAGAATACGGAACCACAACTTGAGCAGCTAAATGAAAAATTAAATCAGCTTTATCTTGAGATTGAAGTTTTTTAAGGTCCAATATATCTCCTCTTACAAAGTGTACATTAGGAAGATGTTTCACATTCTCTACTTTTCCAGAAGACAAATTGTCATAAACTGTTAATTTTCTAGTCGAAGAGGATAGACTTTTACATAAATGAGATCCGATAAAACCCGCTCCACCAGTCACGAATATTTTTTTTCCATCAAGATGTTTCATTAACTTCACAACAAAGGCTATATTCTTAATTGGTTCAGTGTAGGCTATATGTCCAAGATGAAAACTATAAAAGCTTTTAGGGATTTACTTGCTTTCCTCACCATTATTCCCGTTGGGAAGACAGATGATTTTGTGATAACTTCAGCTGAAGCTATTTTTCTATTTCCGTTAATTGGAGGCTTTATCGGATTGATGGGAGGTTTGTATTTTTTAGGATGTAATTTTCTCATAAGTCATATTCTTGAGTTTATTAATAAATCCATTATATCTATTCCAACTGATTTCTTAAGCAAATTTTTGCCTGCAGTGATGACCTTAGCCTTTCTTCTTGTATTAACTGGATTACAACATTTCGATGGTTTAGTGGACTTGGGTAACGCAATAGGAATTGGTAATATGAAAGATAGAAGGGCGGTGGCACATGCATGGGTTGTTACCTATAAAGGAGCGTTGCTGGCAATTTTTATCGAGTTTTTAGCAGTTTTGGGAATCTTTTTTCTTGATGCACAAACTGTCTTTGGGGCTATTATAGCTTCAGAAGTTGCTGCAAAATTAGCTATGGTGACTATTTCATGGATAGGGAAACCTACACACACTGGATTAGGATCAGTTTTCCTTGAGACGGCAAAAAATAACCGAAATATTATAGCCTATTTCCTTGCTTTTTTGATAATGTTTCCTTTTTTAGGTTTGATGGGAAGTTGGATAATTATTACTAGTACTATACTGGGTTTTCTTATGGAAAAAGTCGGAAAAATTGTTTTTGGCGGGGTTTCAGGAGATATGATAGGTGCAACAAATGAGATAGGAAGAGCAATAATTTTAATTTTCATTGCTGGTGTGTCAATTTTATGAAAGTTCCTGCTTTAATAATGGCTGGAGGAAAAGGAAGAAGAATAGGTTCAAAAATAGAAAAGCCTCTTTTGCCATTTCTTGGAAAACCACTAATAGAAAGAGTGATAGAAGCAGCCAGATCAGCAAAAAATATTTCAGAGATATATGTTGTGACAAGTGATTATACACCTCAGACAGAAGAAGAATGCTTAAAAAAGAAATTAAAAATCTTAAAAACTGATGGAAAAGGATATCATAATGATTTAAAACAAGCCATAATAAAAGAAAAATTAAATTTTCCAATCTTAACAATACCATCGGATCTACCAGCGTTAACTGGAAGATTCCTTGATAAAATAATTAGAATTTTTGAAAGGAAAGGAAAAAATGCGTTGGCTGTTTTTGTTCCATTAGAAAGTCGGGAGTTGTTAGGATTATCAGTTTCATCAAAAGATGAGTTTGAAGGAATTTTATATGCAGTTTCAGGAGTCAACATTATCAATGGAAAGAAAACTCTAAACGGGGGAAAAATCGAAACTGCTGCATATATTACTGATGAAATTGAAGTTCTGTTTAATATTAACACTCAAAAGGATCTGGATATTGCAGAGAAAAATTTGAAGAGAATTGTGGAAATTTAACTTGATCTTTTTAGAAAGATCTTAAAATCATATAAATAATAGAAATCTTTAACACTCGGGCATATCAAGTTTAGTTTTGATATCCTAAGAAAGGTAAAGATTGATGAATCTGCTGGATTACCATACTTTCTGGAACGCAATAATTAGTTTACCTTCAACAAAAAAGATGTTAGAGCTTTCCTTGAAGAGATGTAATTCGTGTAAAAAGATTGTACTTGAAGCAGCTTTGGACGAATATGTAGGAAAATCTAAGATTTGTCCAAATTGCAAAAGTTTCTATTCAAAAATCATTGGCTTTTGGATTGATTTTTTAAGATTAAGCTTGTCTGCAAATAAAGATAAAATAAAAAAATTTTTAGAGGATCCTTATACAAAAAGAGCAATAATTACAATAGCAAAAAGTTTTCTTTATTTTGGAATTAGAAAACCTCTTTCAATTTATGCACCATTTCTTGTCGTTTGGGATTTTACGCATAAATGTAATTTGAATTGCAAACATTGCTATTCTAATGCTGGAAAATCAATAGAAAAAGAGCTAGAAACTAAAGAAGCAATTGATATAGTTGATCAACTCGCAGATTTTGGTGTTACAGCCTTAGCATTTTCAGGCGGAGAACCTCTAAGTAGAACCGATTTTTTTGAAGTTGCAAAACATGCAGTAAATAAAGGATTATATGTTTCAGTGGCTACAAATGGCACATTATTAACCAAAGATAATGTAAAGAAAATAAAACAAACAGGAATAAATTATGTAGAAATCAGTATTGACGGTGCTTCAGCTAAAACACATGATTCTTTCAGAGGCGTACCAGGAGCTTTTAATAATGCAATTAAAGGACTGGAGAATTGTGTTGAAGAAAATTTATGTGCTTGTATTGCTACGACAGCCACTAAAGATAATCTTAAAGAAATTCCAGAGATAATAGAATTAGCAGAAAAGATTGGTGCAGAAAGATTTACCTATTTTAACTTTATACCAACTGGAAGAGGAAAAAAACTCTATGATAAAGACCTATCTCCGGAAGAAAGAGAGGAACTTTTGAGTTATTTGTTGGATAGAATAACAAAAGGAAGTAAAGTTACAATTTTGACTACAGCACCTCAATTAGCTCGCTTAGCCATCGAGTGTCAAAGAAATGGAAAAGAAATTGCTATGTCGATGGCCCATATGCAGACCATAAAAGTTAGCAAAAAAGCAGTTTCTTTGGCAGATTTTATTGGTGGTTGCGGTGCTGGGAGATTATATTGTTCATTATCTCCTAATGGAGATGTTCATCCATGTGTTTTTTTACCAATAAATGTTGGAAATTTGAAAAATAGAAATTTCAAAGAAATTTGGCTTACTTCTCCTGTTTTTAAATTATTTAGAGATAGATCAAAGCTAAAAGGAGTTTGCGCTACTTGTGATTTTAGAGACATATGTGGAGGATGTAGAGCAAGAGCCAATGCATATAATAGCGATATTTTATCATCAGATCCTGGTTGCATATTAACTACAAAGAGGGAAACAAGAAATTCCTAAAAAGCAACAAAAGAAAGTAAATATACATAAACCAGGAATAGATTTTCGCCCAATTCTAAAAGAAGCTATAAATGAGGCTGGCTTAACCAAGAAAAATAAAATTTTCATTAAACCAAATATTAGTCACCCCGAGTTTATTCCTGGAGTAGTTACTGATCCTACGCTATTATTTGAGATAGTTGGATTACTTAGAGATTGTAATGATGAAGTTTTGGTTGGAGAATCTGATGGATATAATTATTCTTGCCAATTTGCGTTTGAAAAGACAGGATTAAAAGAAGCAGTCCAAAAAGCAGATGGATCGGTGATTAATCTTTCAGAGGAGGAAGTAGTGAAAATAAATTTTAAAAATAGTACTAAGTCACCTAAAGAATTATTCCTTCCAAAAAGTATTCTTGAGTCAGATGCCATTGTTGATTTAGCTTTAATGAAAACTCATGAATTTACAACCTATAGTGGGGCAATAAAAAATCTTTTTGGATGCATTCCAAGTAATAGAAGAATATTTTTACATCCTTTTTTGGATGAGGTTTTTTTTAAACTTTATTTTATTTTGAATCCACAACTTACAATTATTGATGGTAGAGTAGGATTAGAAGGAAATGGCCCCACAAAGGGAGATCCTATAAAGATGGATGTAATTCTAACTAGCAATTCCGCTTTGGCAACGGATATCATTGCTTTAGAGATTATGGGATTGAATCTTGATCAAGTTAGTCATCTCAATTATATTGCAAGTAAGAGAATGTTGTCTAGAGATAGAATTAAAATCAAAGGTTTAGAAGTGGAAGAAGTGGCTAGAAAATTTAGACTTCCAAAAATAGATTTACCTGTTAAAGCTCAGATGCAAATATATAGAAATGAATTCTTGACAAAAATTCTTTTTTGTTCATTAGATATTGTAAAAATATTCCAGAAAATAACCCTAGCTTATAGGGGAAAAGCAATAGAAGTAAACTAATCAAACTAATCCAAAGTTTCCTGATAAACCCTAAGAACTTTTTTTACAATTAGTTGCCAATCAAATTTTTCTCGGATAGTTTTACGAGCTTGGTAAGCCATTTCTGAAGCAGCATTTGGATTCTCAAGCAAATATAATATTTTTTTAGCTAGATCAAGAGAATTTGCGGGTGGAACCAAAAAACCATTCTTACCATCATCTATCATTTCAGGAATTCCACCGACTCTTGTTGTAACAACTGGTAAACGACTTGATAATGCTTCTAGTATTGCGAAAGGTAGATTTTCGTAAAAAGTTGAAAAAGCAAAAATATCTGCCGCTTGATAAAGTTTAGGTAATTTTGTGTCAGGAAAATATCCTGTGAATATTATTTTGTCATTAACATGGAGTTTTTTCGCATAATTAACGAGTTTTGTCATTTCGTTGCTTTCCCCCTTTCCAGAAATAATTAATTTAACATTTCTAAATTTTCTTGCAACTATAGACATACTTTCAATGAGAGTGAAAAGACCCTTCCTCGCATACAATCGCCCTACTGAAAGGATATTGAAATCCTGTTCATTAAAACCAAGCTCTACTTTAGCTTTTTTCTTATTTTTTGGAGGAGAGAACTTGATAATATCTACACCATTATGGATTACGCAAATCTTATTTTCTTTTATGTTATAATACTTAAGAAGTTCTCTTCTAGTGAAATCACTAACAGCGATTATCTTATTTGATTTTTCTATTGTTTTTTCTTCAAAAAATTTAAGAAAGCGATTAAAACTTATCATAAATCTCTCATTTGAATTCAACCTGCTATAAGGTTCATTTTTAATTGCCTCAGCCTCCCCTTTCCAAGTTGAATGCACAGTAGATATCAGAATTCTTCCTACATTTTGAGGTATAGCAAAGCTTGGCACCAAGGGAAGATTGACATGTACTATATCCATAGGATTTTTTTCATTAATTTTTTTTAATTTTCTATGAGCAGATCCTGCAAAAAGAAATGAACGTATTATTGGAACTTTAAGAGTTTTTAAAAAGAAAGCTTGTTGTTGTTTATTGATTCTAATGTCTTTATTTTCGTCATAACCAGTAACAATAGATGTAAAGTAATTATTTTTTATTAATTCTTTGGAAAGATAATAGACATATGAACCAGTTCCACCTGAAAGTGGAAGATATTCTGGTGATACAAAACAGACTTCAACCATCAGTTGTCACCAGATTTACCCAGCAAGAAATTGATCAATGTACTAATAGCTCCTGCACTCCATGCAATTAACCTTGCAAAATAAATTATTATTAATAATAATGCAGTATTATCTGAAAATTTTATAGATATTCTCACTGCTGAAAATCCATAATAAATAAAAAGTGAGCAAAGAATTCCTGCAGAAAGATACCATAGAGGCTTCAGAATGGTAATAAATCCTAAGAAAAATAACAAAATTGATAATAAGAAAAGAGGAGGTTGAAGATTCATTCCTATGTCAGTTATTTCATCTCCTTTAATTAACTTATTATGTTTAAAATAAAGCTTGATAGTATTCTTTCCATATTGTAATTGTTGTTTAAAATATGAGCTAAGATTACTTCTGTTGAAATGATAACACTTGGCTTTTGAATTCAGTATTATTTTATAGCCTTTTTCAGTTACTCTTAAACCAAAATCAGTATCATATTGAGAAGATAGTTTTTCATCAAAACCTCCAACTTTTATGATTATATCTTTTTTCATTAAAAGATTCATGGTAGCTATTCTTATGACGGTTTGCTTTATTCGATTATATCTACTCTGAAGATCATATCCTATGACCCTTGCCCATTTGTTTTCTTTATTCCAAGTTTCTATTGATCCACTAGTTCCAGCTATTTTGGGATCCACTAGATCTTTAACTAGTGTACATAGCCAGTTTGGATCAACTTTAGCATCAGAATCGATAAAACCGACTATATTAGAATCAACTTGTTTTATCGCTAAATTGTAGGCTGCTGGTGCGTTAAGAGGCTCAGATATTATTTTTATTGGGTAGTTCCTAGCTATCTCAAGTGTTTTATCTTTAGAGGCGCCATCGACTAGAATGACTTCTATAAGATTCTTTGGATAATTAAGCCTAAAAATCGATTTTAAACACTCATCTATTGTTTGTTCATTATTAAAAGTTGTGATAATTATTGAGATTTGGGGGAGATGCTGATTGCTCATCTTCATCTGTCCTTTATATAGGCTATTATTATCGAAAGAAGAATTTTGAATCCATCAATTATAGGGTCTAAGCTTGATTTACCATATGTTCTTTGTTCAAAACTTATGGGTATCTCTTTTATTTTGTAACCCAATTTTGCCGTTTTCACCAGCATTTCAGATTCTATTTCATAACCATCAGATTGAAGTTTCATATTCTGCAATATTTCTATTTTCATGGTTCGATATCCGGATTGAGAGTCAGAAACTCGATTTTTTACGAGGAAGTGAATAAGCTGATTAAAAAGTTTTACACCTAAAATATTAAATCTTTTCACATTAATTGATTTTTTATTTAGATATCTTGATCCAATCACCAGATCTGCTTTTTTTGTGATTATTGGATTTATTAATAATGGTAGTTCTTCTGGTCTATGAGAACCATCAGAGTCTATTGTGGCTATGATATCACCTTTGGATTTATTAAATCCTAATCTTAAAGCATATCCTTTGCCCATATGTTTTTTTAATGAAAGAACGCGAGCACCCCTGTTAAGTGAATTTGAAACAGAGGTATCAGATGAAGAATCATCAACAACAATTATCTCAAATCTGAATTTTTCTTTGTCTAGAATAGATTTAGTTCTGCTAATTATATTACCAATAGTTAATTCTTCGTTAAAAACCGGAATCACAACAGAGAGCAATATTTCGTCTTTATCCATTTTATTAAGATGCTAAAAGAAAGAATTTATAAACTTTGGCCGTTCACTCTAACAAGCATAAAAATAAGCCATAGAATTGAAAAATTATGCTTGGAGTAACTAAAACAGATAGAATAATGTGGTTTTCTATGTGGTTTCTTGCATCAGTTGCTAGTTTTGGTATAGCATTTTTTCCGATGTTTTTTTTGATGATTAAAAGAAGAAATAAACATTTTCAAAAACACCTAGAAATTGAAAAAAAAAGGAAATATATTGAAAATCATGGAATTATCGAGAGTTCTACTTCAGATCCAATTCCTGAAAGAAACGCAAAATTATGGACGATATCAATATTTTTAATTTTTCCAGTTTTCATTATTATCTATATCTTAACTAAAGATCTGATTATACACGAAAAACATGAAGAGAAATTATATTCAAAAATACTTCCAGAAAAAAAATATCATACACAAAAAGTTTCTTTAAAAAAATATTCAATTATTACTTTAGTAACCTTAGGGGTTGGAGTAATTTATTGGTTATATAAAACGATGAATATGTATAACACTCATTTCATTTTGCAAGAAAAAATGGAGGAAGAAATTAACAAACTTGAAGAGGGAAAAAAACATGTCTAATCCGTGTAAGAAGCGCAGGTTTGTAAGTCATGGTGGTGATATTTGGGGATTCTCAAGAAAATATGATATTCCAGTAGATAAGGTGCTTGATTTTAGTGCTCCAATCAACTTCTTGGGAGCATCACCTAAGGCTGTAGAAGTTATAAAAAATGTTGCGCATCAGATTAAGGTCTATCCTGATCCAGATCCTATAGAGTTGAAAAATGAAATTGCTCAATATGTTGGAGAAATAGAATCTGAGAATATAATAATTGGAAATGGTTCAATTGAGCCAATTTATATGTTGGCTGATTTTCTTGCACCTGATTTTCAAGCAATTATTCCTGTTCCATCTTTTTCAGAGTATGAGAAAGCAACGTTAAGGGTTCATGGAAAACCAATTTTTAGTATGTTAAAAGAAGACTTTGCAATAGATTTTTCCGATATTAAAAAAGCAATCAATAAAAAAACTCGAGTTATCTTTATTTGCAATCCACATAGTCCTTCTGGGAAATTATATAGCAGAGAAAACATTTTGGAAATAGTTGAGTTTTGTGCTGATAAGAATATTTTTGTTTGTGTTGATGAAAACTATATGGAATTTACTGAGCTGGGTTCAGCAACTACGGTATCGGGATATATTGAAAAATACACGAATCTTTTTGTGGTTAAGTCATTATCAAAATTTTTTGGTATGCCAGGTCTTAGATTTGGTTACGGTATTGCAAATAAAAATTTTGTTTGTGAACTTCAAGACGTCAGACAACCATGGAGCATTAACTTGCTCGCAGTTTTTGCAACCAAGGCTGCTCTTAAGGATTACAAATTTATTAGAAAAACAAAGAAGAGTATTGCGTTAGAGAAAGCGCGGCTTGAAAAAATGATCAAGTCAATTGATATCCTACATGTTTTTCCTTCTGTTACAAATTTCTTATTAGTAAAGATTCTCGATAGAAGAATTTCATCAACAATTTTAAGAGAAAAACTGGCAAAATATGGAATGTTAATTAGGGACTGCAGTACTTTTGTTGGACTTGATGATAGTTATTTTAGAGTTACGGTGAGATCTTTTGATCAAAATCAATTTCTTGTTGAAAAGATAAAAAAAGAAACTAGGGAAATTATCGAGTTATAAGAATTTTATAGAGAAAAAACAGACCTCAGATTTTTAAAGTCTTTTATATGGATTTATTATTTTTTTCTAAATTGAACGGTGAAAATATTTTGGACCTTTTTTTAATACAGTCCATATTCCTTCGCGTTTCATTTTCTTGATAATATTCTTAAAAGATAGATTAATTTTTGATTGGTACTTGATTTGAAGTTTTTTCATTAACTCAAAATCAAATTCATCTGTCTTCACAAATGTTAAAAATCCTTGCTGGTGATCATAGAGACCATTTTCCATAACTTCATCATATAAGCTACTCCCCGGATAAGCTATGTATATATTAAATTGGCACCAGTCTGCATCAAGTTTCTTTGCGAATTTATAGGATGTTTCAATATCTTTAAGTGTTTCACCAGGAATACCAATCATAAAAGAGCAGGCAGTGTTTATTCCTTCTTTTTTACAAAGTTTAAAAGCTTGAATATTTTGTTCGAGTGTGATTCCTTTATTTATCTTTTTCAATATTCTGGAGGATCCTGATTCTACACCAAACCATATTGTTTTACATCCTGAATTTCTCATGATTCTTAGTAAATCACGTGAAATCATGTCTGCCCTAGTGTCACATACCCATTCTAGATCATTTTTTGACTTTCTTATATTATCGCATAATTCTATCGTCCTTTTTTTATCAATAGTAAAATTATCCCCTAGAAAATAAATTCCCTTCGTTCCAAAATTTTCTTTCATGTATTCTATTTCCTTAACAACTCTTCGAGGACTAAAAGCTCTACATCCTGGACCCCAAAGGCGTCGAGTTTCACAAAAAGCGCATCTGAATGGACATCCTCGAACTATATTCATTGTATCAACAGGTTTGACATTTAAAAATGGAATTTCTCGCTCATACAAATTGATTGGTAATAAATGTCTGGCAAGGAAAGGAATCTCATCTAAATTCGATATGAAATTTTGAGGATTTTTGATTATTTGTTGATCTTTTCTAAATGCTAATCCAGAAATATCGCTAATTTCCTTTTCAGTTAGATTTTTTATGAGGTAATTGGCTAATTCGACCATAGCCCTTTCTCCTTCTCCCATAATAACATAATCAATTTCTGAATGTTTGAGCATACTTTCTGGAACATAAGAAGGATGCCAGCCACCTACAACAATTTTGCACTGTGGTACTGCTTCCTTTATGATTTTGGCGGATTCAACACATACTGGATATGAAGCTGAACTACAAGTGATTCCAACTATTTTTGGATTAAGCTTTTTTACTAATTTTATCAGTTCATCATTTGATTTTTTCAATATATAATTGTCAAGAAGTTCTACTTTGAAACCAGCTTTTTCAAGTGATGCAGCTACAAAAGATAATCCCAATGGGGGAAGACGCATCGGAGTACTCCAAGGTGAATTTTTTGGTGGGGCAGTTGTCATTAGAAAAATCAAGAAACAGCTTCTCCTTAAATTTTAATTTAGATTAGATCTCCTTGGGAATACCTCTTTTAAAAGGCATTGGTCTTAAAAATCTTTATTCATTTTTATAAACGTCAAATTTTCATAAGAGAATAAGAAAAATAGACTGTAATTAGGAGATTAGAGTGAAATCATCAGAACTTTTTCTTAGAGATTGATACAAAATATATTAACCACGAGTTTTCTTGTAGGTATTCACAGGCAATCTCCTCCGTGAATAAATATGAAGATGGGCATAACTCTTGTAAATCCTCCATATCCAGTAGGATCACATAAACATCCACCTTTTACACCATTAGGGTTAGGATACTTAGCTTCTGTTTTAGAAAAAAATGGATATGAGATTAAAGTTATTGATTGCCAAGCATTAGATATTGATTACTCAGTCTTTAGAAAAAAGATCAGTAAAACCAAAATAGATATTTTGGGTATTACTTCTACTACATTAACCTATAAATCAGCCTTAAAAATAGCCTCAATAACAAAAGAAGTATGGCCCAAATGTATTATCCTTCTAGGGGGACCTCACGTTACTTTCTGGGATAAAGAAGCTCTTCAAGAATGCCAAGAACTAGACATTATTGTAAGAAAAGAAGGAGAAATTACATTTCTTGAATTAGTAAAAAAAATTGAATCAGGCAGAGACTATTCTGATGTTTTAGGAACAACACTAAGAAAAAAGGAAAAAATAATAAAAAATGCTGATAGACCATATATTGAAAATCTAGATGATCTTCCATTTCCAGCTCATCATTTATGGCCTTTGGAGCGATTAACAAAACATGGAATCATGATATTTCCAATAATAACCAGTAGAGGTTGTGTCTATTGGTGTGATTTTTGCACAACAGTTAGGATGTTTGGGCGTCGTTACAGAATTCGTACTCCAAAAAATGTAGTTGATGAACTTGAATATCTAAAAAAAAGATTTGGAGCAAACAGATTTACTTTTTATGATGATACTTTTACTGTTGATCAAAATAGAACTTTGGAAATATGTAGAGAGATAAAAAACAGAAAACTAAAAATTGAGTGGGATTGTGAAACCAGAGTTGATATGGTTACTAAGGAATTACTATTAGAAATGAAAAATGCAGGATGCGTATCAGTATGGTTTGGAGTTGAATCCGGATCAAAAAAAGTTTTAGATGCTATGAGAAAAGGAATTTCTCCTGCTCAAACAGTCAAGGCATTTAAATGGGCTAAAGAAGTTGGATTAATAGCAGTAGCTGGTGTTATTCTTGGTTTTCCAGGAGAAACTAAAGAAACTATTGAAGAGACTACAAGGTTTGTTGAAAAACTAAATCCCAATGATGTAGGGTATTATATTGCAACACCATATCCTGGAACACCGTTATACAATAAAGTTGTTGAGGAAGGAATTCTAAAAATTACAGATTTTAATAAATTTGATACCGCGACACCTCTTTTCGAGATGGGAACTATGACAGGAGATGAGCTCAGGGATCTACGGGAAAAGGCATTTCAGAGGTTTTATCTTAGACCAGCATATTTCTTTAGCATCTTTGGTACAGGACGATTATGGAGTTTTGCAATTTTAAAAACAATATTGGCGCATTTACGAAGAGCATTTTTGAGAAAAATAGGAATGAAATAGAGATTTAAAATTAAGTTTTACCTAATAGAATTTTTATAGTTTTAGCAGGATTCATAATAGCGCGAATAATCTTATCTCTTGTAAAAGTTGGATTAACCGAATTCGCTATTTCGCATAAATGGACTAAATCTTCAGAGGAAAATTCTGGTGTTTCTATTAAAGGTTCAGCTGAAGCTAAAGATTCCTCACAAAAACCTGACTTAAGATAGCCCTCATTTTTTGCTTGTTTGTATAGTTCAGTTCCATAAATTGGACTTGCTATACTAAAAATGAAACTATCAGCCCCTAATTGTTTTAATTTATAGGCAAAATTAATAGTTTCCTTAATATCATCTTTAGTTTCGCCAATAAGACCGATTACAAAAAAGCAACCCACTCTTAAACCAACTTTTTTGCACAGTCTTACGGCATTTTCGACGCTTTTTAGATCCAGATTTTTTTTGATGATTTTATCTACAATTTTTTGAACACCTGACTCAGGAGCAACTCGGATTTTTTTGCAACCAGCTTTCTTCATTTTTCTCAATAGGTTTTCATCAAGGGTATCAGCTCTAACTCCGCTCGGAGTAAACCATTCTACATGAATTCTTTTTTTAATAATTAAATCACAAATGCTTTCCATGCGTTCCCTATCTAGAGTCATATTATCGTCCAAAAAATCAATTTGTTTTATGCCATAATTTTCTATCAAATTTTCTATTTCATAAATAACATTTTGAGGACTTCGCCCTCGCCACCTTCGGCCCCATACTATATGGTGAGTACAAAATACACATTTAAAAGGACAACCTCTACTGGTTATCATTATTGTCCAGGGTTTTTTAATAACACCCCTAAGAGGAGTCTCTTTTACTGCAATAGCATATTCATCCATTGGAAGTAAATGTCTTGCTGGTAGAGGAAGAGAGTCTAAGTCTTTGATAATAGGTCTTGGAGAAGTTATAATTATATCATTATTTTTAATAAATGCCAATCCTTTAACTTTTTCGAATTCAGAAGAACCGATATTCAAATATTTTATTAATTCCCTTATGGTATTCTCAGCTTCACCAATTGCTATAAAATCAATACTTCCTTGTTCAAGACAAGCTTTTGGTCTCGCAGATGGATGTTGTCCATATAATATATTTATGATATTATTGTCGATTTGCTTAATTGTTGAAGAAACCTCAAAAGCTGTTCCGGCCCATCCTGAAAAAGGAATTTCAATTATTACAATTTCAGGAGTCCATTGTTTAATTCTTTTTTCTATCTGCTTGTTGCTTAAACCAACCCTATAAGTTGCGTTATTCATCTCTTGTAGGTTTTTTCGACCCTCAGTAGGTGCATCTATTATTATTACTTCATTTTCTTCTTCAAGCACTGCAGCAACATAAGCTAATGGTATAGGAGGAAAAACACTTGGTTTTCCCCAAACTTTTGGTTGAATTCGAGGAGGATTAATTAAACAAACTCGCATATCTGCTAGCTATGGATTTATGCCTAAAAAAGTTGTTACTTCCAATCATCGAAAAAAGAAAATTAATTTAAAAAAAATTCACTTGATTTAAAAATTAATGAAAAAAGCAATCCCATTCAACCATCACATGTTAGAAATCTAAAATTGGAAAAATAAATATCTTGTAAACCAAATTATTGGCAAACTTAACAAAATAAAAAGCAATATTGTTAAATTTCTGATTTTTAAAGCGATTAAGATTTTTTCGGGAGACAGCTCCTCATTATTATCACCCAAAATATATTGACCAGGCTTTTCTAATTGAACATTTAACGCACCAGCCATTGCTGCCATTGGCCAACCATGATTTCTGCTAGGGGTTTTTGAATAATCTCTGATAGCTATTTTCCAAGAATTTTGAGATTTTTCTCCTAGCAAGAATGATGAAATTACAATAAGCACTGTAGTAATTCTAGTTGGAATATAATTTGCTATTGTATCTATTTTTGCACTAAACCATCCAATATTCTTATGTTCTTCATCTCTAAAACCAATCATTCCATCAAGCGTATTAATTACTTTAAATATTATGGCTCCTGTAGTTCCAAAAAAATCATAGAAGAATATCGGTGAAAGCTTAAAATCTATTAAATTTTCAGCCATTGACTCAATAACAGAAGATGTTATCTGAGATCCTGTGAGATCTTGATTATTTCTGCGAGAGAAATGCGCATACTTTCTGGCAGATGTTATATCAGAAGATGATAGAGATTTATAAGCTGCTTTTGCCCAATCAGTTTCGAGTTTAATACAGATTGTAAGTTTTAACAGTATAATTGCAAAAAACGCGTAAATAACTATTGGTAAAAAAGTATACAATGCAGCTAATACAAAGTAAACAGGCAATGAGAAGATAATAATCACGAATAGTCCTAAAAGCACTCCATTAAATTTTTCTATTTTTGGATTAGAATTTTTGAAATATGGTTTAATTACACCAATTAAATTGCCAATTAATACTGCCGGATGTAATCTATAAAATATACTCTTCGTATTATGTGGTGAAGGATCTCCAAATAGTAAATCCAATAATATTGCTAGAAAAAGAATTAAGATATGGATCATTGAGGATTGTATTTGGATCACCTTAAATCAATGAGATTTCTCTGAGTATATAATTTATTTGTATCTTTTTCGGAAATTAATTTTCACGCTTCCCTTATTAATAATTGAAAGAAAAATTTAGCAAAATTTGAATTAACAAATCATCCAGAAACTAAATTCAAACTCTTTTATTATAGATAATCTCTCCACCTACAATAGTCGTTTCAACTTCAACATTTTTTATATTGTTGCTGGGAATAACAGTTGGGTCTATGGAGAGAATTGTTAAATCAGCTATTTTTCCTTCTTCAATTGATCCTTTGTATTTTTCTTCATTTGTAGAGTAAGCAGCGTTTATAGTATACATTGCTATGGCTTCAGTCAGGGTTATAGATTCTTCTGGAAAGAACTTTCTATCAACAATTTTTTGAATTCCTTGGAAGGGATTTAATGGTTCCATCGGACAATCTGAACCGCCAATAAGAAGAATTTTTTTATTTATTAAAGTTCTTAGGGGAAATAGCCAGCGCGCTCTATTTGAACCTAAATTGTCGATCGCATTCCAAGTTTTGAATTCTGAATTAATTACACAAGGTTGTACAGAAATGATTATTTTCTTGTTTTTGGTTCTATCAATCAAATTTTTGTTTATCAAAGCTGCTTGTTCAAGCCGAATTCGTGTATTTTGATGTTCAGTCTTTTTCATCAATTTTTCAATTGCTTCTAAAGCCAATTCAACAGCTTTATCTCCCATTGCATGCAGAACAGGTTGAAACCCAGACTGGATTATATCAGAAACAGAAGCGTATAAAGACTGCGATGATTGAAATAAATTCCCTGTTGAATATGAGCCATCATTATAGGGTTTGAAAAGGGCAGCTGTTTTATTTGCTAAATATCCATCAATCGCAATTTCAATTCCACCAATTTTAAAAGTATTATTTTTCAATCCATGTGATGGAGTTTGTTTTATCTCTTTTTTCCATATTTCAAATGGGATTATTGCATATATTCTGAGTGGAATTCCTTTTTCCTTTAGTTTTTTAATTATTGAAAATTCTAAATAAGATAAAACCATCCAGTGAATACTTGTTATTCCTGCTTTGAGTATTTTTAAACATGCACAATGAGTTAGCTCCAAGAGATCTTTTTGGTCTGGTTCTGGTATAGAATCCCATATTAGATCCAGCGCCTTACCTTCAAGAATTCCTGTTGGATCACCAGTAATCAAATCTCTCTTTATTGTATTTTCTTTCAATAATTTTACTTTTTGACTATTAATATTCATCAGACATAGAGCTTCAGTATTAACTAAGCAAAGGTTCCCGCTTTGATTATAGAGAACTACTGGATTATTTGGAGCTATTGTGTCTAAATCGTAACGATTGGGAAATTGGTTTTTTTGAAAATTTTTTTCGTTCCAACCTCTGCCTAAAATCCATTTGTTTGGAATTGTTTGTGAAATTTTATTTTTTAAAATGGTTTGCATATCTTTAATTGATTTGCAATCAGTTAAATCAAGCCAATCTAGATGTCTTCCGAAAGCTGCTACATGAATGTGTGTATCGATTAGACCGGGAATTACAGTTCTACCTTCTAGTTGAATAATCTTGGTTGAATCATTAATTAATTGAGAAATTTGATTATTTGTTCCAACTTTGATAATTCTTTGATTTTTTATAGCGATTGCTTGAGCTCTTAATTTCTTAGAATCCATGGTTATTATGTTTCCATTGATAAGAGCTAAATCTGCATACATCATCAAGCAACCTTTTATTTTCTGTAATATTAGGATCTGCTAAAAATGTTTCTGGATCCTTTTTTTATTAAAAAGAAAATGCTATTTATCAAAAGACATAATAGTAGAAGCCTTTACCTTTTTTTAAGATAATCAATAAAGCATAGGAAATATTGCAAAAATGCATATTACACTAATTAATCCTCCTTCCCCAAGCGGAGCACCATCTTCTCGTTTTATCCCCCTAGGTCTTGGTTATTTAGCAGCTTATCTTGAAGCTAATCAATTCAAAGTTAGTGTAATAGATTATCAAACCAATAAAATTTCAGAAAACAATTTAGCAGAAGAACTTTCTGAAAATCAACCAAAAATAGTAGGAGTAACAACCTCAACTTTAACCTATAGATCCACCATTGAGATTGTAAAAATAATTAAAAAAATACTTCCGACTTGTTATATAATTCTAGGAGGACCACATGTAACAGTTTTAGATAAACAAACTCTAGAAGAGTCTCCAGAAGTAGACATTGTTGTTAGAGGTGAGGGAGAAGAAACTCTCTTAGAGATAGCTGTAGCTTTGGCGTCCAAGAAAAATGGGAAAATTGATAAAATAAAAGGAATAACATTTAGAAAACTGAAGCAAATTATTCGAAATAAAAATAGACCTTTTATTGATGATCTTGATGATTTGCCTCATCCAGCTTTCCATCAGTTCAATCTAAACAAATACTCGATTGCTGGAAAAAGATATCTGCCAATAATCACTAGCAGGGGTTGTCCATTTCAATGTACCTTTTGTTTAGCCTCGCAAATGTGTGGAACAGTTTTTAGAACAAGAAGTGCAAAAAAAGTTGTTGAGGAGCTAGAGTGGCTTAGAGATGAGCACAAAGCTGATATTTTTGCTTTTTATGATGATACTTTCACTTTCAATATGAATAGAGCTTTTAAGATTTGTAAAGAAATAAAAAATGTTGGTCTTGATTTACCTTGGGATTGTAGGACTAGAGTTGATCGTATAAATCCAAGAATCTTAGCTAAAATGAGAGAAGTTGGATGTGAGTTAATTCATTTTGGTGTTGAATCAGGAAGTCAAAAGATGCTTAATTTAATGAAAAAAGGAACAACAGTTGACCAAAATGCCAAAGGGATCAAGATGTCTAAAGATTCCGGAATAGCGGTCGCTATATCAGTTGTTGTAGGATATCCAGGAGAAACAGTTGATTTATTAAAAGAAACTTTTAATTTTATTCGAAAAACAGAACCTGACTATGTTTATGTTTGTCAGGCAATACCTTATCCAGGTACACAAATGTATGATGAATTAAAAAATTTAGGTTGGGAAATATCTAATAATTGGAATCAATATGATGAACAAACAGCTGTTTTTGAAAATCCACTTCTATCTTCGGAACAAATAGAAAAAATGCGTGGAAAATTTTATGATGAATTTTTTTCTCCGAAATATTTTCTTCGAAAAACAATAAAAAAGGATTTTTATAGTCGAACTATGGCTCACGCAGCTTTGAATCATTTATTATGGCGCATAAAGTTACCGAAGAAGATTTTTACAGGTTTCCGGAAACTATACCCAAAAAGAGAAGAAATCTAAAAAATGATTTTTCTCATTAAATAGGCTAAGAGTTTTTATTCCTTCTTTTTTTAAATAGTGTTATAATTCCAATCACAATTACTAAAATAATTATTAAAATCAAGCTTAGCATAGTTTCATCTATTGAATCTAACTGATTTGCGGATCCAACTGATATTTGAATTGGATCACCTTTAGCGGAAGTGTAGTAGCTTTTTTCTGAGATCCAATTCGTATTAATAATCCAATCTCCTATGAGTTCAGGTTCGTAGCTGAAATTAAAGTAACCGTTTTTAGAAGTTTTTGATATTAATTTGTGGATTGTTCCTTCAGGCTTTTGAAAAGATAGAATTATTGATTGATTAGGAAATCTTGGATTTAATTGACCGAATCCCAAAATCGTCTCTCCTAAACTAAATTGATATGAATTAAGTATAAGAGAAATATTACTAATTGTCGCTTGATGATCTGCAAAACAGTAAACATTCCAATCATTATTTCCTACATAAACTCTTCCTTCATAAATTGTTGGGCTCGACCAACTATTAGATCCAGTGTGAAAAATTGAGAGTTGTTCACCATTTGTTGCATTCAGAACATGAACAGATCGCTGGTCTGTTACAACATATAGTTTTTCATCAGCATATGTCGGAGAGACATAAAGTTCATAACCTAAATAGGTGCTCCAAATTGTAGAGCCAGTCTTTGAATCTAAACAAACTATTGAAAAATGATCAACAATAAAAACGCGTCCTTGATTATATATTGGCGAACAGACAATGAATTCACCAGCATAATCATTGCGATATTTCCATTCAACCTCACTAGTATCGGCATTAATTGCGAGATATTCTTTAATGTTAGAAGAAGTAAAGACCTTATTTTCACCAACAGATGGAGAAGCATGCAAATCAGTTCCACCCCAAAATACTTCATTATAAGGAATTTCCTTCCGCCAAATAAGGTGTCCAGTATCTTTATCTAAGTTATATAAGGCACCTGAATCGGGTTCTTGAGAGAGAACATATATTGATCCATTAGAAACTGCAGGAGTAGAAGTAATATAGCCATCAGTTTTATAGGTCCAGATAATTTCTCCTTTTTTTCCATCCAAGCAATATAATTTGGAATCAAGAGATCCTACGTAAACTTTTTCATCAACTACTACTGGAGATGATCGAAGTACCACAGATGCTGCGAAAGTTACTTCAATAGGACCACCGGCGTAAGTAGACCAAAGTAGCTCTCCATTTCTTGCATCAACACAATAAATGTATCCGTCATCAGGACCAAGGAATACTCTTCCATTTGAAACTGCAGGAGAAGATTTGATTCTATCATTAGTTTGGAATTTCCAGAGTAGTTCTCCAGTTCTTGCATTTAAACAATAGACATACTTATCCTGAGAACCAAAATATGCTCGACCATTAGCGATGCTGGGGGAGGAAACAACTCCACCTTGAGTGGTAAAATTCCATAAAAGAGATAGATTAATTGGTCCGGATTGACCAGATGCACTATGCGCAGGATCACATCTAAACATTGGCCAAGGCTTAGTCCCAATAGCCCATATTTGATTAATTGTTTCATATTCTTCACCAGATTCAGTATCAACACTTCTTGTTACATCTCCTGGAATTAAATACAAATTACCATAAGCAACAGCAATTGATTCTCTTGGAGCAAAAGCCTCAATGGGAAGAGTCCATATAAGTTTACCAGTGAAAGCATCTAAACAAGCAAATTCAGAAGAACTCTGCTCGTCACTATAAGACATCGCTTGACCTGTAGTCGCATAAATTTTACCATCAGCTACAACTGGACTACCAGGAAAAACCAAGGGACCAGGCCCTTTATATTTCCAAACAACTTCTCCGGTTTCAGTATCCAAAGCATACAAATATCCATCTCTGTTAAGTTCGAAGACCATACCATAGGCAACAGCTGGACCAACACAGAAATAACCCTCAACCGTATCTGCATTAAAAGTCCAAATGATTTTCCCAGTTGTAGCATTAAAGCAATACAAAGTATTATCATGTGTTCCACCTCTAAAGAATCTGCCTTCATAGTAAGAACCCGAAAAAAGCATTGCACTTTTTGTTTCTGTATCCCAAAGAACTTCTCCTGTCTTGGCGTCTAATGCTATTTGATGAGGTTCAAATGAACCCGGAAAAATAATACCATCTCCATAATGCACTCCTGATCCAACAATGCCTCCGCCAGAAACATAAGTTGACCATACTTGTTGCGGTGGATTATCAGGGTTAGAAAAATCCCAAGCTTTTACAAACGAGTCTTCTTTAGTATAAAACATTTCTTCTTCTGGACTATAAACGTTAGCAACAAAAAGAGGATTTCCACTCGCTGAAAAACTATTACTGGTCCAGATAATTTCTCCTGTTTCAATATTAAGACTGCTATTTCCGACTACTAAATGATTTTCATCAATTTTATAAACAGCAGGCCAAGGTCCCGGATCAGGTATTTGTGTGTGCCATAATACTTCTCCTAAATCTTTATCAAGAGCAAAAACGGATGTTTTTGTAGTTACAAAGACTTTGCCATTAAATGCAACAACATAGCTTTGGATACCAGTAATGTTGGTTTTCCACAGGAAATCTGGTGCTTCAGGAGCAGGTCCAGAAGAAAAACGGGTAAAAGAGGAGTCACCTTGAAATTGAGGCCATTCATATTTTAGAAAATCTTGAGAGTCATCATCTCCACCAAGAGACGAATTTAAATTATTATAGAAATAATCAGCAATAACAAGTGACATGACCAATAATATAGTTAATGCAATCACAATCAAAAGAAGTTTTGGAATTTTCACTTTTACTGCCTCTGAATCATTTTCGATAATATCAGACCATCATAATATTTAACAAAAAACAATTATTGCCACTATAAACTTTATGGAGATTAATAAAATTATTTCAATTTTTCTTATAGTAAAATTTTATTAGATAAGTTAATTTGATCGCATAATCTTTTTTAAGATGGTAGAAATCTAAGGTTACGAAAGAAGAATTTCAAAATAAGGGTGTTTTTTGTTTGACTAAGAAAGGCCCATTACTAATGACTTCATGGAGATCAACTGGTGCATGCAATGCGCGATGTAGATATTGTAATGTTGATGCAACAGGAAAATGTGCACCCAGAGAGTTGACAACCGAAGAAGCAAAACATTTAGTTGATGAAGTTAAGAGTTTTGGAGTCAAATGGTTTGGGATTAAGGGCGGTGAACCCTTAATGAGGGAGGATATTTTTGAGATAGTGAGTTATGCAAAGAGTCTTGGTCTTAATGTTTGTTTGCTCACTAACGGATGCTTTGTTGATGGAGAGATATATGACAAACTTGTTGAAAACCAGGTTTGGACATCTGTGAGTATTGATGGACCAGAAGAAATAAACGATCAATTAAGAGGCAAAGGATCATATAAAAAAGCATTGAAGGCAATTAAAAAACTCTCAAATGGTAAAATTCTTAATGGATTAGCAGCTGCAATTACCAAAGTTAATTATAAACACTTGGATCATGTAGCTGAATTAGCAGAAAAACATAATGCCAATTTTGTTTGGTTTAATCATTTAGTACCTAGTGGAAGGGCAAAAGAAACCATGGAATTAACTCCTACTCCAAAACAGTACGAGTGGGCACTGAATCATATTTGGGATTTAGCATTGAAATATGAAGGAAAATTCGAGATTCATGTACATTGTCCCCATTATGCTCGTATTGTGAAACAAAGAATTCCTGAGAAATTTGATGAATGGTATGAACACAAGTTTCATGGAAAATGTACCTATTTTGCTTTTGGAGGCTACATAAGCGTGACCGAAAATGGTGATCTGATACCATGTTTTTATACAGATCTAACCCCTGATGAACCAATGCAGTTAGGAAATATAAGAAATAAAACTTTGCGCAAAGCTTGGGAAGAAGTGAGAAAATCAGAGTATTACTCAAGTTTCAGGGATAGATCGTCATTAAAAGGAAAATGTGGAATCTGTGAATATCGTAATATATGTGGTGGATGTAGAAACAGAGCCTACGCTTATACAGGTGATATATATGCTTCAGATCCAGCCTGTGCTTATATACCAAAAAATCAGAAAAAATAGGTAAGAATAAATCAGCAAAGCATTCAAGGTAAGAATAAATTATGATTCTCTCAAGACTTATAAATAAGACATCAACTAAAAATACAAAATAATCGGTGTCTTGGACTGTTTTATTAATTCATCAAAGTTATTAGAAAATTGGGGTGAAAGAGTGGATAAGTTTAGCAAGATTAGAATAATGCTTGTGAATCCTCCATTGTTGAAAGATAATTCGCATCATCCACTTTTTCCTCCATTGGGTTTAGCTTATCTTGCTGGTGTATTAAAACAAGATGAGCATGAAATAAAAATAATAGATTGTCCAGTTAGCAATCTTGATCATAATAAATTATCTGATGAAATAGGTGCTTTTCAACCTAATTTGATTGGTATAACTTCTATGACTCCAACAATAAATTCAGCTATTAAAGCGGCAAAAAATGCAAAAAAAGTATGTCCTGATTCGCCTGTAATATTTGGGGGACCTCATGCAACATTCATGGACAGGGAAATACTGGAAAAAGAACAGAGTATTGATATAGTTGTAAGAGGAGAAGGAGAATTAACTCTGAGAGAAATAGCTCAAAATGAGCCAATTTTAAAAAATCTCCAAAAAATAAAGGGTATAAGTTTTAGGAAGAATAAGAAAATAATACGAACAGAAAATAGAGCCTATATCCAAGATCTTGATGAATTGCCCTTGCCAGCTTATGAGTATGTTCCTATTGAAAAATACAGAATTCATAGAAAAATCCATTTACCTATAATGACTAGCAGAGGATGTCCTTTCCAATGTTCATTTTGTGTAGCATCTGAAATATTTGGAGCTCGATTTAGAGCAAGAAGTTGCAAGAATGTAGTAGATGAGTTAGAGTGGCTAAAAAATGAATATGGTGCTAATGCTATATCATTTCAAGATGATACTCTAACTTATGATCGTAAAAGAATCCTTGATATTTGTGATGAAATAGAAAAACGCGAAATCAATCTTCCTTGGGGCTGTCAAACTAGAGTAGATCAAGTTTCAAAAGAAGTTTTATCAAAAATGAAGAGAGCAAAATGTAATCTTGTTTCTTTTGGTATAGAATCAGGCTGTCAGAAAATCTTAGATGCAGTCAAGAAAAGAATCACAATATCTCAAGCAGAAAAGGCTATCAAATGGGCTAAAGAAGAAGGATTATTTGTTGCAGTGTCAACAATTATGGGTTACCCTGGCGAAACAAAAGATATGATGAATCAAACTCTTGATCTCATCCAAAAAATTGAGCCAGATGATGCTTGGCTTTGTATAGCCACGCCATATCCCGGTACTGATCTTCGAAGATTAATAGAAGAGAAAGGATGGAAAATGTCTGATAATTGGACAAAATATGATACCATGCATCCGGTTTTTGATAATCCAAATTTGCCTTCTAAGGAACTTGCTGAAATTAGAACTAAATTTTATAATAACTTATACTCTCCGAAGTATGTTTTTAGGCAAATCATTAAGGGATACTTTAAAGGAAATTATTATAGCCAACTTATGGCTAAAACAGCAGCAGGCTATATTCTCTGGAGAATTAGATCAAAAATTTAGATAGATCTATAAAAATGAAAAAATTATTCAAAATAATCTAAATATTAGTTTGTTTATATTGAGTTGTTCTAATCGGAAACTTTATTATTGAACCAAGTGTTTCTCAAAACCGAACTCCGAGGATTTCAAAGAATGAAAAAAAATACAGGAAAAGAGAAAGACTCAAGAGTATATGATTCAAGAGAGAATTGGCCTCCATACACTTATAGAGATTATCCCGAGATAAAACAAGAAACTTATAATTCTTTTTTGGATTTTCTCTCAAAGGATAATAAATCTGATAAAGTTTTAGAGTTGCAACCATGGATTTCTCTTTGTGCTTCGAGATGTACTTTTTGCTACTATCCGACTTCAGCTTTTAATCCATCGATAATCAAACCGTACATATCGGCATTAAAAAAAGAGCTAGAGATGTATGCCAAAACCAAGTATGTTCAAACAAGCAAATTTGATGAAATAGTACTTGGAGGGGGTACTCCAAGCGTTCTTAGTGCTGAACAAATGATTGATTTAATTTCATTTTGTGAAAAAAGATTTACTACAACTGAAGAATATTTTATTAAAGTAACATGTTCTTCAAAAACACTTGAGGCTTCAAAACTTAAGAAATTAGCAGAATATGGAGTTTATCAAGTGGATATGGGAGCTCAAACCTTTGATGATAAGCTCCGAAAACAATTGCGTTTACCTGATTCAGCACAAAATGTAGAGAGAGCTATAAAAATATCTAGAAAACTTGGAATGTGTGTTTGCATAGATTTGATGTATAATATTCCAGGGCAATCGATGGAAAGTTGGATTAACACTCTAAAAAAAGCTATAGATTTGGATGTTGAAATTGATTGTTATTCACTGAATGTTCCCAACACTATTCTCGCTAAACAATTAGAATTAGGAGAAGTCCCGCCACAAGGTGATTCAGAAATTGAGAAACAAATGTATCTAAAAGCATATGAAATTCTAACCGAAGCTGGATACGGAGCAATCGGACATGATCGTTTTTCTCGTGTTGATTGGCACTATAAAGAAAACTGTCTTAATGGATGGCCATGGGCAGGAATAT
>LFWW01000045.1 GCA_001273385.1 miscellaneous Crenarchaeota group-6 archaeon AD8-1
TAATAATAGGCAAAAAATTTAATGCAATCGAAACCCCTGCCTGTGAAGGTCGGGGTTTCACCTTTTGTGAGGTACTAGAACAAAAAAGTATTAGGACCTAATTTCGTACTATATCAACTTTAGTATTAATTGTAAAAATACAACATTTAATCTTTTGAAAAACCTTAATATTGAATTAAATTCATCTTGTGTTATACTAACAGTATTGCAAATGCAATAGCCGTTCTAAGTCAGGGCTTAGAACATTTTTAACCAAACTTTAAGGAGTTTCAAATGTCAAAAATTAGGATTAATCCTATCGCCAAAGAAGTGCAAGATACATTCGACGGTATCTATGCCCAAGTAACAAGTTTCGTACAAAATCCCAATAGTGCTATCAATGGAATGATTGTTAGTGGTGATGCAGGTACTGGTAAAACTTATACAGTCAAAAAAGCCTTAATTGATACAGGGCATCAACAAAGTGTTGAATACATTAAAGGCGGCAAAATTACAGCCGCAAGCCTTTATGTAAAACTTTATCTTAATCGTGCCAAACATCGCATTATTGTATTGGACGATTGTGATGTTATTCATCATCAAGATAAAAATCAAATTGTTCCTATGCTACTTGGTGCCGCAGAATTAGGCAGTAAAAATCGAGAAGTTAGTTGGGAAACTGCTCGCAAGAATCCATTAATGGAAGAATACAATGTACCTGGACGCTTTGAGTTTCAAGGTTCTATTATTTGGATTACCAATGATCGCAAAGAACAGATTGGTAAAGCAGTTAAGCAATGGAAACAGGCTATTATGAGTCGTTTCAACTTTGCGGAATGTAATTTCACAGATGAACAAAAGTTCATGTATACCATGCATTTGATTGATAATCATGACATGCTTGGTACTAATTGCCAAGAATTTGACAATGGTTATCCCGAAGAAATTATTGATGAGACCACAGATTATCTCAGCGAAAATTATCGTAACCTTGTTGAAGTAACTCCTCGCCAAGCAATTAAAATTGCAGATATTTTACATCATAACCAAGATATAAATCTGCGTAAAACAATGCTTCGTCAACTGTGGAAATAATTATGAGCAACAAAAAAGAACAATGGGGCAACATTGAATTGCCGGGTTTGAGTGATGAAGAATTGTTGTCAAGAAATTGGAATTTTGCCAAAACTCAAAGTGATAAAGAACGCAGAAGTAAAACAGTTAAAGAACTGGCGGTTCACCGAGATGAAATTTATACAGAAAGACTTCATCAAGGTATTGCTCTTAGAGATAATACTTACCAAGCAATATCCAATGCCAAACCAGAAGTGCAAGCCCGAATTAGTGCTAGTATGATTGGCAAAGAAAAAACGCCAGAACATCTTGCCAAAGTTGCTGCCAAAAATAAAGAAAGAGGCATTCCTTGTATTACTCCATTGGGTGTATTTCGCAGTGGTGCAGAAGCAGGACTTGCTTACAATGAACATCGCAATAGTACCAATGGTAAAAATGCAGTAAACAGTGCTCTTAAAAAAGGTAAACCTGGTTATCGATATATTACAATAGAAGAATATATCTTGTTAACAGGTAAGGAGATTTAAGATAAATAGTTTTGTAGCAGGCCATCCTTGTCATAAAATGTTCTCCGACCTTGTATGTGCTCCGGTCTGTTACTGAATGCCCGAATAGTGCAATACTATTTCGGGCATTCTTTTTGGGGAAATTTAGGTTGTTTTACCCTGAAAAACAATATACAATACTAAATACAATGTGAGGAGAACACATATGAGGAGCACAAATGACAATCATTTTAACTTACAATAATTTAGAAGGACGCAATACACGCGATGTACTGCGTCGTTTAAGCACAGCCAGCATGGATAGACTTCGTGAAGAAGTTAACTTGATATGGTCTGTAATGGAAAACAAAGACACACAAGCACAAACCGAATACTACAATATTTGGACTACTCCCAGTGCTTCAATCCCAAAGAAAACAATTGTTCCTGGTAAAAAATGGGCTAAACAAAGCCCCAGGGAATATGTTGAAGGATTCAAAGAAAAGATCAATCGTCAACGCGGCACCGATCTAAGTCCCAAACAATGCGATGGCTTTTATAATCTACATGCGTGGTTTGTAGAAGAATTTGGCGTTGAAGAAATATTATTCTGCGATAGAGATGTTCTATTAGAAAGAACAACTTCGCTTAGTGACTTAAAACACAGTTGCACTATATTAGTGACTTAAAACACAGTTGCACTATACTATAAACTATGGCACAAATGAATTATAATCGTCCAAACAATGGCTATGAACAAGAACCCTGGCAAAAACAATACAAAGAATACACACTACCTAAATTAGATCCGAAACCAGTTAGAGAACACAAATATCAAGACCACAAAATTCAATTAATTAAGAAAAAATCAGGACCACACTCAGGCTTTTACAAATGTTTAACTTGCAACAAATGGCTTTCTTGGGCACAAAAATAAACACTCAGGCACACAGTATAAAGGGGGTTAAAACACGACCCGCCCGCATACTATAACAATTACCTAAACTGATGGCGTAAGCGGTCTAAGTTGAATACGGTTACCATAATGGGAAGTCCCCGGGTTGCTGAAAAGGCGTGAAAAGAGGCGTATGGATAATAGTTGTTATAGTTAGGTCCCATACCTAGGGCATAAACATGATAAACCGAACTTGGGCTTAGTCTACACGCTTAACTGCGTGTTGCTAACTTATGATTGCTTTTATAGAGAATGTTAATTATATCGCCGAACGCGATGCGTTCATCGAAAGAAAGACAGGTGTTCACTGCGTTCACAGCCCCTTGTCTTTCTTAGTTTTCACTTCGTAAATAAAAAACATGAGTAAAAGAGCGAAGCGATAGCGTAGTGATTTACGAATGTTAGGTCTTTAGACCTATTAAGGAACAATAAATGATACCAAATGAATTTACATTATTCAACCAAAAATGGTCAATAAGAACTGCAATACCTGGAGAAATGACAGAGGACTTGGGGCAATGCAGACCAGACCAATTGGAAGTAGTATTAAACCACAACCAATCCACGGAATCAATTAGACATACATTGCTTCACGAATTAGTTCATTGCATTGAACAGAAATTGCATTTGGAAATGACAGAACGACAAGTGGATCTAATCGCATTGGGATTGATAGATCTATTTCGTAGTAATCCAGAACTACTGGAATTATTTGAACAAGGAGAATGATATGTTTTTAGAAGTAATAGTATTCTTAGTAGCAGGCTTGGGTGCATTTGCAGCCGTGCGTTTACTAGAAAGAGTATTTGATAAGATATTTAATTCTAAGAAATAGATAATAAATACAATATACACAAAGGAGAACACTAATGCCCAGCAAAGGAAAAGCAACGAAACGAACAAAGACTTATGAATCATGGTCCTGGAATGACAAATTGTTATGGAGCAAAGTAGGCCCAGAAGATGACAGGGGCTGTAAAAAGTGGTTGGGCAGTACAGGTCCACACACAGGATTATTTGGTGCAGCACGCAATGGAAAGCCGCAGATGACACAGGCCAGAAGGGCGTTGATGATGTCTATGGGTGTAAAAGGCATGGAAGAATTAAGTGTGCGTATGCGTTGCAATAATGACTATTGCGTAAACACAGATCATATGTACACAGAACCAAACCGCAGACTGGGTCTTCAAGCAGATAATCGTGTTGACAGAGGTTATACAGAAACAAGAATCAGCATTGAACGCTGGAATGATTTAACAGAACTACAGCAAACAGAACTAAAAAACTTGGCAACAAGTTTACAAGCAAGAGTTCATTTTGATCACGAGTTTATGTATTACAGCATTACTTGGACTACCTACGCTTGGTTTTTAGCAAGAACCAAAGAACCACGACTTACAGACTTATTAACAGTAGTGTATAGAAAGGCTGAATAATGGCAAGACCCCAGCCAACAATATTACTTCGACGAGAAATAGATAATACACATGAAATACAGATATTAAAGGCTGAAAAACTTTGGACAGTTGTTTATAAAGATCAGCCTTTTAATCTAAGACAAGTTCTTTGGACAGTCAATGGTGAAGTTAACAAGTATCAAAGAACTGCATTTCCCACAGAAGCACCAGCAAAGAATCTAGCAGACAGACTTAATCGTTGGTTCTTTACCAGTGACTTTGCACATAAACAGATAATGTAAGGATCAGCAATGTTTAACAGTATATTTGGTGGACTGGGCGGATTGTATCAAACGCAGGCCTCAAATCCTTTAGCACTACAAAATAGTCAAATGTCAATGAGTCAAAGCATGCAAAATAGTTTGGCACAACAACAAGCACAAGCATTTAATCAAGCAATGATCAGTGGACTAGGCATGTATCAACAAACTCCTCCACCAAGATGGATGATTGATGGTAAAACTTTCAATACTGCAAAAGAATTCGCACTACACATTTGGCCAGATGATGAACAAGCAAGATTGATGTTTGCATTGAAATACACTGATGATTAACTGTGTAGATAACTTTTGAAAGAAACAAATCTTTTCATATGGCTTGGACACTGTGATTTCTTTACGATAAATATTTGAATAAAGAGAGATCTCCTATGCCACAATTTACACAATCTTATGATGAAGTTAAGATACCTTTTCAGAAAATGACCTTTAGTCCTGATGTGCCTCCCAGCGCATTAGGTCCCAACGAATACAATGTTGGCCTAAACATTGAAACTGATGTACGCGGTATTCGCAGTGTATCAGGAGATCAAATGATTCTTGATGGCATTCCCGGCACTCCAACATACATCACAGGTGGATATAGAAATGGTGGAGAGTTTTGGTTCATTGCCGCCACAGAAGATGGTAAATGGTGGGCAAGTAATGGCGTTGATCCATATGCAGATATCACACCAGGCTTTGTACCATTCACAGGTTATACACAAGCAACAAACATCACTGATAGTTGGAACGGCACTGTGCCTGTGTTCTGCGACGGTATCAATCCTCCTTTCTTCTTTCCTGACGAACCTAATGATCCTATAACAGGTGCTCCACCATTGCTGGTTTTGTACAGTAATTTGATTCAACCTGTGGGCATTGATAATATTGCTTATTACAGTCCAACAGAACAAATTTTGACATTTGGCACAGCATATGATGAAGTTCCTTATGTTGCTGGCCAACAAATTTACATTTCAGATGTCAATAATTATTATAATGGTCTTTATACTGTTACAGGTTGTACTACCACAGATGTAGTTTATAAGGCCCAACCAGGCGCAGCCTATCCAGGTGGTGGTGTAGGCAGTGTTGCTCCAGCATATACTTGGAACTATGATCCAAACTGGAAAAGTCTAACTGCTGGATTTATTAGACTTTACAGCAGTCCCAATGTGGGTAATGTCTTGGTAGCAGGTAATCTAACTTATCGCCCATTACAAGTAATCACAGGCGACACTACTATTAATGATGATACAATTTTAACCACAGCAGCCACAGATAGTTTAGTCGGTGCAACAATAGATGGTCCAGGCATTCCTCTAGGTTCAACAATTATTTCTGTAGTTGTAGGTGTCAGCGTGACAATAGATAATGACGCAACTGCAACAGCCACAGGCGTAAATCTAAGACTGGGTTTGACACCAGTTAACAATCCTGTAACCATTGCTTGGAGTCAAGCGTTTGGTTTGAACAGCATGCCAAGAACATGGGAACCAACTATTCTTAATGTGGCTAACCAGGTTGAAGTTCCCCTGCGTGGAGAAGCCTTAGATGCTTTTCCTTGTAATGGACAGTTATTCATTTGCAGTTATTGGGACACAGTGGTTATGAGTCCAATGAACTATGCCACAACTTCAGCACCTATCTTTGGTATTAGATTGTTTAACCAAGGCAGAGGATTGTTAACAGCCAATTGCTGGGGCAACACAGATAAACTAGTCTATGGTTTTGATGCTAGAGATATTTGGGTATTTGATGGACAAAACTTTACAGGCTTGGGCAATCAGCGTGTTAAGAATTTCTTTTATAAAGAATTAGATGCAGTATATTTTGACCGTGCTTACATGGAAGTAAACAGTCATAAAAACCAAGTTGAGATTTATTATACAACCACAGGAGCAGTAACCAGTGAAAGTCTAAGCGGCGTTGCTATCACAGGCACAGCAGGTCAGTTCAGTTGCACAAATAACAGTTTAGTTGTAGATCAAGAGATCCTAGTTTCTGGAACATTGTCAGGCACTGGTTCAATCACAGGCTACACAAATCCAAAAACATATTATATTATTGCTACAAATGGTACAACAACATTTACATTAAGTGAAACTGTTGGTGGTTCAGCAATCACAACCACAGCAGGTACAACCACAGGATTAACTTTTGCTCAAATAGACAGAGGCGTGCCAAATAAGATGTTGGCTTATCGTTATGACATTGACTGCTGGAATCCTCCACGCGATGTTAGTGCAGCCACATTTGCCTGCGAAAGTCCTTATTGGGCTTACAACAATGACACTGCCAATTGGGAGTTTGATCCTGCAAGTAGAACAGTTGTTTACGCACAGGGCAGACCAAGTCGCCCAGCAGTGCAAAAAGATATTGGCTATTCATTTGCTTATGGTGAAGACATTTACAGTTTGTTCCGCAGAGACAATATCACACTGTTAAAAGACTATTCAGGCAAGTTGTTAGTGCATAGAATTCTTCCTGAAATTTATAACTTAGATGCTGACACAGATGTTATCATTGATCCCGCAACACAGCCAGAATTGATTGGCGGTGTGGACTTTACCATTGAAGGTGCCAACAGTGTAGGCCAAGCACCCTTGCAACAAACATTCCACAGCATTGCCACAAACACTGATAACCCTTGGGCACAGATTGACCAAAATGCACATCGCGTTAACAGTTTGAAGATTGCACATTTAAGCAATGAAAACATTTGGATGTGTACCGCAACAACTTGGCAGTATACACAAACCGAGGACGACAGATAATGAGTAAGTTTCCAGTAGAAGTCAGTGATGACGAAGGCGTCATTGATGCTGTCAATTATTTGCTAAGTGGTCCGCAGGGTCTTGGACAAAACTTTTCAGGCTTCAATAGTTATATTAATGGTTATCTAACAGGTAACTATAGAATACCTTTTACGCAACCAAATCCAGCATTAATCTATGTTTCTGCTATTGCTTTGGGCGTCAGTGAAATTATAGATCCAAGAACATTTAAACATTATTTTGCATCAGCACAACCCAGTCCTCCATTTGCTCTTGGCCAACCTGTAGATGTTCAAGGCGTTACGAATGATTTTTACGATGGTACTTACAGTCCTATAGGTGTTGTTGAATGTACAACAACTTATTTTATTGCAAGAACAACCGGATCTTATGATGTAACAACAGCGCCCAGCAGTGGTGGTACTGCTCAATTATCTCTCAATAATTTTTTAACCAGTACAGATGCTAACGCCAGAGTAACAACAACCAGCGCCACTGACAGAGTATTCATATCAGCACAATTAAACAATGCATTAACATATACTTCAACAGTTACAGGATCATTAATTTATAAAGTTCAAGTTAATAGATATCTTGCTGAACCTAACAATGATCCAACCAATCCAGACTTTGTTTTTACTTTAGATAGTACCATAAGTGAGAAAAAGTATGTATTGCCAGTTGCGCCAACTGTAGATGGAGTTTCAACATTTACCTTTGCTGGAGACAAAGCCAACAGTCAAACAAATCAACCACAAACATTTGAAATTAGTCCAGTAACAACTACAGGCTCAGGATCAGGATTAAGAGTATCTTTAACATTGCAACCAACAACAAACTCTTCATCGCCTTATACAGTTCCTTATGATGGATCAAATACAACAATTACTATTATCAATCCTGGAACTGGTTATGCTATAGGCGATACAGTTACGATTCCAGCCTATGAACTAGGACCATATGTCTATGACACAGATGCTGATATCTACGGACCGTTTGTGCCTGACAATGACATAGTATTAACCATAACTGCTACATTGGCTGCTGGAACAATTTCAACAGCAACTTTACCAGAAATTGAAACAATTTTTACTACAGTAATTGATAATCCAAGACCTGCATATTACTGGTATATTCTTGAAGTTAAGTTTGACAATTGGTTAAATCCAGATAGCGGAGATGTTTTAGCAGTTTATCGCAGTGAACTCAATTTACGCAGTCTAAGTGCTCAAGTGGTAAAAGAGTAAAATAAATACAATATGAATCAAATATTGTATAGAACCGCAAAGAAGGAAGATGTTAGTAAAATTAAAACTTTAACAGATGGTATGTTAAAGGACACAGGACTAGGAGTTGCCACTGTAGAGAAAATATCACAGTTAGTTTCTAGTCCTAGAACATTATTTTTACTGGCCATTGATGGAGAAGAATTGGTAGGATTTACCTGTGGAATCCTACATGAAAATGTATTCAATGATGTATTAAGAGTCAGTGACATTGGCGTATATGTGTTAAAAGAATATCGCAGCAGTGACATTGGCAAAAATTTAGTAGAACAATTAGAAGCGTGGGCAACTAAGAACAAAGCAACTCAGTTGTGGCTAGGACAAACAACTGGAGAAAAGGTAGAAGCGATAGCCGAATACTATCGTCGATTAGGTTTTAAAATCTCAGGTTTTAATGCTGTAAAGGAATTATAATATGTGTGGTGGATTTGTAGGTGATATTTTAGGCGGCATCGGCGATATTATTCATGATGTTGGACATGCAGTTGAAGATGCTGTTAGTTCAGTTATTCATAATCCAGTTGGATTAATTGTTGATGTAGGCTTGCTATCAATGGGTGTCCCTCCAATATGGGCAGGTGCAGCCGCAGGAGCCGCAAATGCTGCGGCCAATCATGGTAACATACTTCAAGGAGCATTAACGGGTGGTGCCATGGCAGGCATCGGTGGTTATGCCAGTGAATTTGCAGGCGCACAAGGTCTAGGATCAATTGGTTCAGCAGCCGCTGCTGGTGCAGCCGCAGGTGCTACAGGTGCATTACTAACTGGCCAAGGTATGCAGAATGTTGTTCGTGGCGCACTTAGTGGTGGTGTTATGGGTGGTGCTATTGGTTACTTCCAAAAGCCAAATGGTTCTATCACTTACACATATGATGATGGTTCAACACTAACACGCAATGCTGATGGCTCATATTCAAGTACCGCTGCTGGTAGTATTCCTGCTCCAGTTATCGATAAAAGCACTTACAGTACAGACAAAGTTAACCTAAGCAGTTCATGGTCTGGTCGAAACATTGGTAATGTACAGCCAGGCACTGTATGGACTGGCCCAAGTGGTGCTGAAATTGTATTAGATGGCGGCAAAGTTCTTCCTTTAGATGTTTACCGTGCTGCCGTGGCCACAGGCAATCCTATCTATGTTGATGGTGTTGCTGTTAGTCCGCAGTATGCTGACATAGCAACTACAGGACAGGGCAATTATTATGATCAAACCAATGTTGATAAATTTAACAGAACACCAAACACAGCATTGGCCACTGCACAACAGATTAATACTGGTGATGCTTTTTATAATCCACAGGCCAAGGCTTGGGAAACAAATACAATTAATTCTATAAACGCTGACAGTCAATTCATTCCAAGAAGTTTAACCAGCACAGGTATCAGTGACAGTGCTCCAGGCACAATCTATCAAGGTGCAAATGGTCCTGAAATCGTATTAAACAGTGGTAAGACAGTTAACTTGGCTGAATACAAGGCCGCTGTAGATCAAGGACAGCCATTTACTATTGATAATCAATGGCAAATGCAATTTAAAGTTGAATTCCAGGGTGTTCCTAAGTATGAAGGTATGCCTGGCACTGGAACCCCTCCTGAAGGTTTCAAAGTTGCCAAGCCTGAAGATGTATTTGGTCCAGATGATTCACGCAATGCTCAAAATCCATATAAAGCAGGAACATATTTAGATCGTGAAACTAACACTTGGTATACTCCTGTTGAATCTCAGACATTAACACCAGTAGAGCCAACCGAACCAATAGTTCCTGGTGAGACTGGTACCCCAACAGGTCCAACAAACACTTATATCCCAGGACAAGGTGAAGGACCAGGCGGCAGCGTTCCTGGAGAAGTAGTACCTGGAGAAGGTGTGCCAGGACCAGTAGTACCTGGCGGTGAAATTCCAGGTGGTGGCGTGCCAGGAGGCGGAGTTCCTAGTGGCGAAGTTCCTGGCGGTGGCGTACCTGGCGGCGGAGTACCAGGTGAAGGTGTTCCTGGCGGTGGCGTACCTGGCGGCGGAGTACCAGGTGAAGGTGTTCCTGGCGGTGGTGTACCTGGCGGTGGCGTTCCAGG
>LFWW01000008.1 GCA_001273385.1 miscellaneous Crenarchaeota group-6 archaeon AD8-1
TAGTGTATAGTTTGCTGGGATTGTGTTGTTGAATAGATTGTCTAAGTTGTAGAATATTTCTGTTGTTGGTTTATTGATTGTGAATTTTAGTGGATAATTTGTTATACAGTCTTTTTTTTCATTTGATAGAATTCTAATTTGTGGGGTTTTAGTGTTTATAGTAAAAGTCACTATTTGCCTATCTGCATAGACCCACATTATCCTATCAACATATTTTGCAGAGACTGTTAGAGCGTAGGTGCCATCTTGTAATTCTGTAAAATTCTTATTGAAACTCAATTCATTTGTGATTGGTGTTCCCATAAAGAAAGTCCCTTGCTTTTGGAAGTTTTCTCCTTGCATGGAGTAGTCTATTGTGTAATCCATGTTGTCATAGGATTGTTTTTGGATGCTAAAATTTAGCAAGATTGTATTTTGACTGTATGTTGTGTTGGTAGGAGAGATTAAATCTATTTTTATTGTTGGTAATTCCTCTTGCGCTTTGACAATAATAATTGTGAGTAATGAGAAAATTAGTAAAATAACAAGAAGAACAGCCAAGATTCTATTTGCTATAGTTTTCATCTAGGTTCTTCTCCTTTTGAAGTAAACCAAGATTCCCAGTATAACCAGTGTGATGACTGATCCTATAATTATTCTTATTGAATAGCTGAATCTAAATTGAGTAAGATCAAAAGAGGGAGTAGAAGTTGGATATAATTGACCTTGAGGTTTTTCTATTGCAATTGGAGCTATTAAAGGGTAGTTATCTTGGTTGTTCTCATCAATTATATGGGGTGTATCTCCTATACCATCTCCATTAATATCTGATCCAATATAATCGATCCAATAATTTCCTTCTGATCCATTATCAAAATAATTCTCACTCCATCTATCTCCTCCAGACCCTGACCAGTTTCCAATAAAAATATTGTGATAAAAAATGTTATTTGTAGAATCATGCCAAATATTAAAAAAACAGCAATTATTCTTAACTTCATTTTCCTTTACTAAACAATCTATTGTATTTTCAAAATAGAAGGCTGCATAAGCATTATCAGCTAAATAATTCTTTGTTATTACGCAGTTTGTTACATTATCAAATCTAATTGCATCATGACATTTTGTAAAATTTGAATAAGTTATTCTTGAATTTATAGTGTTTACGAATAATATTCCTTCAAAATTTGGCGGCGATACCCAGTATTCTACTTTGATGTTTGAACAGTTAATTGCTGCTATCCATCCAGCATCTTGAGGAACAGTAAAATCATGAGTATTTACTAAAAAATAAATTGGTTTTTCATCAATAGTGTTTGAAGTATCAATATTATGGATGCAATACTCTAAATCACTTCCCCTAAATCTGATTCCAAAAAACTGGTTTTCCCTAATCTTGTTATTATTTAATGTTAAATTCTTACATTGAATGATGCTTATTCCTGTGATTTGATTTTCAATCATGTTTTCTGAAACAAAAATATCTTCACTTCTTACAAAACTTAATCCTCCAGCTTCATCTTGCAAACCAGTGTTTATGTTTAATTCTTGATCTTGTTTTATTGGTTTTATTATTTGGTTATTGGTAATTTCTATTTTTGATGAGCCTATAACTGTTATTTTGTTGGCTTTATTATTGTATATAAAATTCTTATTGCTTACTTGGACGTATATTTGGCCATTATTTATTTTGTTTTCAGAGATTTTGCATTCTGAGCTCTGTGACATTCTTATTATGCAATTGTTGAGTGTGTTTTTTTTAATTTCGATCTTTTGGGATTGAGTAATGTATATTCCATAGCCAAAATTTTGAATTTTGATATTTTCAACAACTATATCTGTTACATTTTTTAGATAGATACCTGTTCCTGTATCATCTCCTTCAAGGTAATTGCCTGCTCCATTAATTCTTATGTTATTTTTTTCTATGGATATTCCTCCTTTGATTTTTCCTGTGAAAATATAGGTGTTTTCAACTCTTTCTATGAGTGTTGATGGAGGATAGATTTGACCATTTTCTGTTATGAAGATTTTTGGTGCATGATCATAGGGGGGTATAAAATTTGCTTTTGCATTGTAGATTGGGGGTAACATTAATCCTACCAAGAAAATAGGTGATAGAATTAGAGCTTTGAATAAGGCACTTTTACTCAATGCTATCCCTCACTAAATACTGGTTTAAATTGTGTAAAAAGGATTTTTGTGAAGATATTTTGACAAAATAAGCCTGTTTTGGTCAATAAAACTTGACTATGTTTTAGTCAATAAACCTTGACTAACCTTTTATTATTAATTTTGAACCTGCTCGTCTTTTTTTCTTCTACCATAATCTTCCACTTAATTTGATTTTAATTGGTCAATATAAAAAATGACCGTCAGCTTTTGGAGCTGATGGTGTTAATTATTGTTGACCGATCCTCTCGGATTCTAGAAGTTGTCTAAATCAACAGGAATAAAATTCAAAAATTGAATCCAGCCTGTCAAAATAACAAGGGTCATCTAATAATACACTGATGGAAAATTTGGGATTTTACTTAGATTTTTTCAATTTAGGTGATTAAAGTATACAATAAAGTTCTAGCGTAGTGCTTTGTACTTTATCTGGTTGTTGTTGAATTTGTTTAAGGGTTTGTTTGTCTATTTGATTGTTTATGAATCCACTCTCCTCCGTTTGGATTCTGGTTGGTTGGGTGTGACATTTGGAGTTGTTATTGGATGATATAGCATGGTTGCTCCAGCAGGGTCTGGCACCAATCATCTCCTTGTCTTTACCCTTTAGTTTATGGTGATCTATTGTGGTTAAACGCAAGAATATTAATGATAGATGGGAGTGCAGTTGGGACTCTGGGTTTAAGCACTTTGATGTGAGAGTTGTTGCCTGGCATGAGAATCATGATCATTGTAACAAGAAGCCAAGTCCCTATGATCATACCTGGAAGAAGTTTAAGGTAAATTGGCATAAGTTTTAGCATTATAGGTGAGTTGTCTAAGACAAAATTGAGTTTAGATATAGATTATTGAATAATAATCATGAAAATGGTCTTAAAACTGGGCATAATTATAGTCTAATAGTTACTCTGTTTAGGCATAGTGTGTTGTTGAAGAAACTGTTATTGATCTGTATACTTTAGAATTTGGATAAGCAGCTATGGTGAAGAAGGATATTTATTGTAATTGTGATCCTTAAATACTTTGGACTATTGATTCAGTATTTGATTGATTCTTGTTATTCGAGTTTTATAATAAATCATAAAAGTTTGCTTTCAAAAATGAATTTCTGGAAATGTTTCTTTTGCATTGGAGATAAAAATGTGAATCCAAAATCACTCAAATCCACACTACTGATTTTTCTTCTAATTAGTATTTTCTCATTAACAAGCATAAATCACTTTTGTAGTGCACAAGATTCTACATCATATAAAATATCAGGCTATATTTTGGATTCAAACGGAATTGGAATTGCTAGTGCAATGATAATCTTTAATGTTCCCACAATTGTTCCAAGCGTATACTCAGACGTTTCAGGTTACTATGAAATTAATGCTCCTGCAGGCACTTATCATGTGAATGTTTGGCCACCTTTTGATTCAAATTATATCTACTATGATGAACCAGCACTTGTTGTAGGATCAGACATAGCAAAAAACATCACTTTAAATACAGGCTATAAAGTGTCAGGCTATATCACTGATGAGTCGGGAAATCCTGTTAAGGATGCTATTGTTTCAGTAGGTACTTACTATTCAGGTTGGTTCTCGAATTATGTGGGTTACTATTTTTTGAGTGCTCCTGCAGGCACATATAATCTAAGAGTAGCTCCTAGAAGTGGATATAGTCACTTTACCGTTTACTATGAATACGATTTTGTTGTAGATGGCAATATTACAAAAAATTTTAGTGTGTTAACTTCATCTCCTTCTCCATCGCCCTCTCCTTTACCAACATCTGAGCCTTCACCAACTCCCACTCCAAGCGTAACTCCTACCCCATCCCCTACTCCAGGTCCTACACCAATACCTACTCCATCTCCCTCGCCAAAACCTGCTAGAAGTTGGATCTCAATTTCTGCTGATGCTTCATCATCACATGTAGGTTCAGCTGTTATTGTTAATGGAAAGCTTGTTTCCTCTAGCGGATCTGCTTTGGTTGGTGAAACAGTGATTTTATCTTTTGCTGTTGGGAATACTTACTCTTGGATTCCTGTTGGCTCAGATATTACAAATGATTTTGGAAATTACAATATTCAATGGATTAATGATGCTTCAGGTGTTTTTACTCTAAAGGTAGAGTGGAGTGGAGATATAGGCTATCAAATTACAGAGAATATGACTTCGCTAAGTTTCCTGCCTTATAATGGTGCGAATATTTTTCATATTGAATCAAACAGTACTGTTTCTTCTTTAGCTTTTAATAGTACTAGTTTAGAATTGGGTTTTGCTGTGACTGGACCTGATGGTACAGGAGGATATGTGAAAACTACTATAGCTAAAGATCTAGTTTCTGATCCTGAGAATATTCAGATATTTTTGGATGGGGATGAGCTTACTTACGAGTTAAATTCTAATGTGGATTCATGGGTGCTTTTTTTCACTTATACTCATAGTCTTCACCAAGTGAGCATTAGTTTAGCAGAGAGCTCTGAAGTCATAGGCTTTGATAATGAGTATTTGGTGTGGATTGTTTTGATAGTTGTCATTGTTGTAATTGGGATTGGTTTAGTGGTTTATTTCAAGAAGTTCAAGCATTAAATTTCATTTTGCGTCTTAGGAAAATTATAAATTTTCAACTATCTATTACCTTTGTTTAAGTGATGGTTATGTTCAAGGGAGAGAAAACGGTTCCTTTTTATATAGGATTAGTTGCTCTTGGTTATTCGATTTACCAGTTTTGTATTTTAGTTTGGACAATGGTCTATTATCTTTTTATCAATCCTTATCCACCTGAATTTATTGTCGGATTATTTGCTAGTTTGATTCCTGAGGCTATTGGTGGAGTTATTTTTTTGATTATTGGTTTATATCTTATGAAGGTTGGTACTAAAAAGATTGAACCAGTATTAGAAGAACATGAAGAAGAAAACTTGGAAAAAAATTAGATTACTATCTTTGCTGAAAAGTAAAATTAATTATGAATTGTTACTTTATTTGTATCCTTTGCTGTGACATTGATAACAGAATTTATAGGGTCTGAACTTTTGTTTATTTTGTTTAATAGGTTTTCCGCAATTCTGGCATTTGGATTTATTGTTTAATTGAGGATTAAGCAGTTTTAGTCTATGTCTAATGGCTTTAGTTGTTTCTGAGTTAGGTCTTCTTTCCAATGCTTTTTCTAAGAGTTGTTTTGCTGTTTCAAGGCTTCTATTGCCAAATAATTCTTCAAAGATGTTGCATGGTTTCACTGTTACATTAATTTTTCTGGGCAGAACACTTACAAAGTTTTGTGGATATTGATCTGATCTATCCAAATCTATTACTGAAAATAGATATTTAGTCTTAATTATGGTGCTATGATGTGTTATTTCTCTTTTTGTTATGTGTAATTTGAGATTCAATTTGTTTTCTCCAAAATAAAAAACCGTTTGTGGTGTTTTTCCGTCTTTTCTGCTTGATTATACTTGATTGTGTATTAATTAAGGTTGGCTACCCTTTGATTTATTTTGATTGAAGATATTAGAAGATGATATGGTTTTTTTGTTTGCATATCATTAGTGGTTATTCTCAATTTTATCTTTTTTTAAAGATCTGTTAATATACATGGGTGAGAATAATAATATAATAAAATAGATTTTTCTTGACTATATTGAATGTAATCAGGTTTTTTCTATTTTAGTTGCTGCTGATAAAAACAATGGAGGTTTATGGATGGAAGCAACATCAGGGATTCTTTTTGCAGTGGAAGCTGGGATTAGATCTAAACTGATAGCTTTAGGGGCTACTTCAAAGGAGAAGGCTCTCACTAGTCAAGAAGCTCAATTTACTATGAAAGAGATTAATTGGATAGGTTATATTGCTGGTGGTATGGGTGCTAAGGTCAAGAAAACAAAAGATAGAAGATTTTATGCACCAATTTACTATTAGAATACTGATATGTTTTTATTTTTAGGATAATTCTTTGTTTATTTTACCCAAGAAAACTTGCAATCAAGATTTATTATTAAAAGTTGTTCTAATCCTTGGTATTATATATCATAGATTCTTTATTTTTGAGAAGTGATTTAATAATGGCTAAGCAATCTGTTGTTGGTTGGGTTTTAGTTACCATTCTTTCTGGTTTAATGTTGACTTTTAGTTATCTTTTTTATGAGTATGGTGAGGGTAATGTTTCTTTAATTTTGTTGTTTGCAGGATTAGTCTTAGCTGCTGTTTTGGCAGTTACTGTACTACTATCTAAGAATTCTGATAGTGGTTAGAAATTAGATTCTTTCTTTGTTCTACCCAATTAGCAGTTTTTCAACAAGATCCTTTTTTTCAACTAGGATCAAAACCAATAGCAGAAATCCCATAATCACTTGAATCCACAAATAGCCAAATTGCTCACCAAGAAACATGAAGATTGGACTGGGAGTTTTATCCGCTTCTAAAAAAGGCCAAAGAATAGGAGAATATTGATGATTTGTAAAATCTAAAAGCACATGAAAAATATTACCTATAAGAACTGAAAAAACTAAAGCCAGAGATAGGTTGCATTTGTTTTCAACTTTTTCTTTATCAACTCTGAATAGGGAACTGACTAATATTGGATAAAATTTTATTGTAACAAGTATAGCAAGTGCAGTTCCTAAAGTTGCTGATCCTAATAGACTGTGTAAAACCAAACGGTTAGGACCATCAAATCCATTAATAAATAAAATAACTGGTATTTCAAAATCTGGGATCATTGAACCTACAATTAATCCTGGAAGACTAAGATTTCTGTTAACCTTATTGACCAAGTAAGCGATGGGGTAGTGGAGAGGAGTTAATGGCATAGCTGATCACTTTAGCTTATACATAACTGGTTATTTTGAATATATTTTCTCTAACAAATTCCTGGCAATAATCTATATCTAACCTGTCTAGTATATTCTTCGTATCCTTCTAGTTCTTTTTGAAGTGTATTATCTTCTAACCAAGTTCTTATTATTATGATGATATACATTCCTACACCAATAAAAGAGAAAAGAGATCCAATAAGTAGTGGAATTGATATGGCAAACAATATTCCTGATAGATAGCCTGGATGTCTTATTATTCTGTAGGGTCCATTAGTTATTACTTTGTGATGTTTTTCTTTTTGGATTCTGACTGTAGGTTCAAAATATTTGCTACTTATCATAGCGTAGTTAAGTAGAATATTGTTGATAGTATCGCAAGTAATAATCCTATCCAAACATAATTTAAGCCAAGACATGACCAATTATATCTGCCACTATCTAGTCCCGCTATTATTGGTATTGCTATTATTATGGTTAGGTTGCTTATTCTTACTAGAAATTCATCCCATGTTTTGGAACCTTCTCTTTTTCTTTTGAGTCTTTGAATTACAAGTTGTGGATTTAGGTTGTATTGGATAATTGTACTAATTAAATAGTGGATGAAAATGTTATGAAGTAATACCATGCTCTCGATTTGATTGTTTGGTTTGCTGAAAAATAGAATAGTATAATTTGTATCATTAAGAAGATGGACGTTAATGTAAATTGTTTTACAGATTCAATAATATAGCTTGATTTATTGTTTTTATGCATGTTTCTAATTTAGTTTTTCTTTGACTTTATATTTATACGATTATTTGTTTATTCTGACCTAGAAAATTAAAAAATGATGTCTTATCTGGATGCAAAAATATAAACTAGTATTACATTGTTATAATAGGAGACTTTTGTTTGTCAGATAAGCTAAGCAAGATTAGGTTTACTGCTATAAACGGGGATATTTATTTTATCTATAAAGAATATTGTTTATCTGATTGGATAGTTGAAGATAGGGAACTTGATGAAAAAGAAGCCAAGAGAGTTTCTAAACTTGAGGCTTCAAAACCTCTTAAATTAAATCACATATAGAATTATAATTTTTGGGAGTTGATAGATTATGGGTTTGAAATTGGCTTGTAAAGATTTGGACCCCGTTGGAGGTTGTCCTTATGTTGCTAAAGGTGAAACTATGGATGAATTGAAGGCTGATCTTTTTTCGCATGCTAAAGCTGTGCATAACTATACGGATGAGCAATTGAATGATCCTAATATGCTTGCTGAAGTTAAAAGACTTGTAAAGCATGATTAAAAATTATTTTTGTTCTTCTAAATCATTCTTTAGTTTTCTTTTTTATTTTTTTTATTCTACTTATTGGCAGCTTTATGTTCTTCGGTTATTCTACGCAAAAAAACTTGGAAAAGTAAATTATGGAAAAACGTATCATTTTGAAGTTTGATCTCTAAAAATTGAAATTCCTAAACCAAGTAAAGGTATAGCCCAAACTTCCACAATCAAAACAAAGCCTATCATTCCACCAAAGTATGAATAACCTAGATAGATAATATAATGAATACCAATCATAATTAATGCTAAACTAGCCCATTTAATTGCATTTTTGCTTGATTTCTGTAAGTAATAAAAGCCAACCACACTAAAAATCACAGCTAAAGACATGCCAATAAAAGCGTTCAACGATCCAACCGCTCTTATACCATATAAGAAAACACTCAAACCATCACTTAAGATCATATCAAACCATCTAAAAACAGAATTTGACCATAATGCTGCAATATAACCTATAAAAGCAAATCCAACCCACTTTAAGAATCCAATTTCATTTTGTTTGTTTCTATGGACTTGTAGTCCTAAATTTACTAGGAATGGAGTTGTAAAAAGGATTGAAGAAAATATGAAATTCCTAATGTTATAAATTGACCTCCATATCCTATAGTTGACATAAATGTTCCTGATGGAACCCCAACCATGAAATAGTAAAAGGCTTCAATAAAAAGAGCAGCAGACACTAATTTTTTAACTTCTGTGAAGCTTTTGTTTTTTATGCTTAATAAACAGAGAGAAATTATTCCCAGTACAATTCCTATGTTTCTTGTTATTGTTCCTATTGCTCCTGAGATTTCCATCCACACATACATTGAACCAATACAACTTTCATTGGAAAATGTTTGTCCTGTAATTAATATGTCAATTATTCTTTCTATGCTTGAAGGGATGCTTCAGTAGAGGGTACAAATTAGTAAGGAAAGTAATGTTATGAAAATCCAGATTTTTGATTCACGGTTTGTTGAAAACATTAATTATTCATTAATTTGAAATATTAATTTTATATTTATGAGTTTATCGAAAGTTTCTATTTTTTGAGCTTCTGAACTAAGTTTGTTATATTTAGTTTTAAGCATTTTCTGAATCTAATTGCCTCTATCCAAGAAAACTTAGAATGATTAGCTTAATTAGAGATTGTGGAGCTATACCATTTTTCTTTATAAAGCCCTTGTTTGGTCAAGGTTTCTTGACAAAAATGCCTTAATAAGATTATGAGAAAATATTAGAGTGTTCTAAAATGGAATAGTTTTAGAATATGGGGGATCTTTGGGACAAAACAAGCATAAGGGTAGTTGTTTGTTCTTTTTCCTTTCTCCTATATTTTATTCCCAAGGATTCCCAGCTAAATAGTGCAGTTGTCTTGTCTCTTACTATTTCATAGTTTTCTAGATAATATACTATATCCTATTGTCTATTCCTCTTTTTTGTTCAGTGCAAAAAACTTAGAATATTGCAATCATACTAAGTTTGTTTTGATTCTAAAATTGCATTATTATAACTTTTTATAACAAATGGCATTAACTTACCAAGCTCTGATTTTTGCTTAATAGGGATTATTATCCAATTTTTCATGATTTTTTTGCCTGCTTGGAAAAAACCGGTTTCATATTTCTTAGATAATTCTTCTCTTTGGTTTTCATTTAACTTTGTGATTACTATTCCTTTTGTTATTAGAAAGACAAAGAGTTTTTCATTTGTTTTGTAGGATGGACATCCAAACATTATTTTTTTGCTTACTTGAGGCCAGCTTTGTATTTGTTCTTCAAATGATAATCTAAGATCTTTTGTTTCCTCTTCTGAATAATACTTCATGGATCTATTGCAATCCTTAAATTTTTATGCAAGTTTTAATTTCCTTGTTATTATTATATATTTTTTCAAGTGTTTGGTTATATTCCATCGAGATAGTTCTTTGTGTGTGTTACCGAAGAAAACGCAATAATCTTATAGAAAAGTAGAAATTAGCTGTTATACTTTGTATATTTGATTTGTTATGTCTGGTCCTTCTGATGAGGATTTAGCTCTTGGTTACTGGTTTTTGAAGTCCAAGCAAGATAAAGCAGTTAGTCAGAAGAAGAATCTTAAAAAGTTGGATAAGATTAAAAAAATGAAGAAGTCTCAGTTTAAGAATAAATAAATTTTCTATTCTTCTTCTATTAAGCTAAGATTCAAACTATAACAAATATGATTGTTAAAATTAGACTAATAGGGCTTAAAGAAGATCGATTTGTTTGTGATCATGATGTTGTTTTGAATTTTATTACAATTTCTTGTGCTGGTTGGGAGAGGCAATTTTTGTTGCTTCTGCTTTTAGAGTTTGCCAAGGGGTGGGTTGGTTTGGTAGGGTTGTTTTAGTTGATATTAGTTAGGTTGCAGGTAAGAATTACGAGATTGTTGTGTTCTCTTCTACTGGTTGTCTTTCTAGTTTTATCAAAGTAACAGCTTAAACTTTGGAAAATCATATAAGTATTTATTTAAAATCAGTACTTGGAGGTTGTTTTATGAGTTTTATAAAGAAGGTAAAGGATGAGACCGAAAAAGCTACTAAGAAGGCTAGTGAAGAAGGTGCAAAACTAGGTAAGGATCTTAAGAAAGGTGCTAAAAAGGGAGCTGAAGCAACAAAGAAAGCTGGTAAATCTGCTGTTGAAGGGTCTAAGAAAGCAGTTAAGAAAGTAGAAAACAAAGTATCTTAAAGAAAGATTTTCATTGTTCTTTTTTGATCTTAATCCTGCTCGCTAGCTCTCGCGTTCTTTGTTCTATCCCAAGAAAACTTGGAATAATTAACTATATGATTGGTAGATTTTGAAGCTAGGCAAATTTGCATCTTTATTAAATCATTGCTTGGTCAAGCTTTCTTTGAATAAATGTCTTAATTCAATATTTGAGAAATTATTTTCATAATCTATGAAGGTAACAATACTAGAGGATCCTTGGGTGTAGTTGGTTTTGCGGTTTTAAGCAGTTGGATGTTGGGGTGGTGGCTTGGCATGAATCTCATGATCACTGTAATAAGAAGCCTAGTCCTTATGATTATACTGGGAAAAAGTTTAGAATGGCCTGGCAAAAGTTTTTGTGTTATTGCAGTCTTTGAGCATTCAAGATTTTTTTCCCAGCTCTAAAAGTCTTGGACTCCAGTAGGGTTGTATGAAGATCTCTTATGGTATTTTTCCTTTTACTTATGATAGTTTTGCCGTCTTTTATTTTCATCAAATTTTTAATTTAGTAGCTATTTTTTTTTCCAAATTCTTTGGCTTTGAGGAATTCTCCTTCCGAAACTGGTCCTTTCATATCCTCAACTTTTATCGATAAACCAGGAGTTATTATCTTTAAGTTAGGAATCTTTTCACTTATTCTTTTTTCCATTTTCTTTAAAGCTATTTCAAAGTCTTTCTTTATATAGGTGTCAAATACTGCAATCCATTTTGCATTCAAATCAGTTTTTCCAAGTTTATCTATAAGTTTTTTGACTCCTCGAACTGGTCCTCCCCAATGATTAGGGGTTCCTATTAATATTGCATCAAAATTGGTTATTTTTTCGATTTTTAAATCTTTAATATCAACAATTTCTGTTGTTATATTAATAGCTTGATTTATTCCTTCTGCAATGTTTTCTGCAACAAGTTTTGTATTACCATATTTGGTGTCATAAATTATTATTAAACTTGCCAAATTGATCACTAAACTATTTCTTGAATTTCGGACAATTTAATAGTTTTTGCAGAAAGTAATATTAAATTAGGATTCAAGTCCAAATCGCTTTTCTTATTGTTATGAACTCCTTATGAACTCAAACTCTCCTAAGCCGGGTTGTTTGTGTTATTTTATGTTTTATTCTACACTTGAATTTATTGAAATTCTTTTGTGCTATTTGTTTGGTCTTTTTTTGAAAGCTCCTAAATATTTTTATTTAGTTCTTAAAGCTGAAATCGTAGCAAAAATAAATGCAAACAATAGTAGGAGTGGAATCAGGCTTTGATTTGTTTGCTCATCAAGAAGAAATAACCATGATGCAGCTAAACCAGTTAAAATCACACTAAAGAAAGATAATAGAAAGATAACTACTATTTTTGTTAGCTTATCATTGAAATAGTTAATTGTTAATCTCTCCAAAATTTAAAGGATATTTTGTTTGGATATTTTGACTATTAATAAATATTGTTGGCCAATAGTTTAACACAAATACAAGCACTAAAAAGCTCATTTTTCTAAAAATAATAAATTTATTTTCATTTTTATTATTGGATTTTTAATTTTGATTTTCAGCTATTATTCTTTTTTAGTCTTAACCAAGAAAACTAATAATTGATGGGTGTTAAGGATACTTCTTAACCTTAATAGCAAAATAGAGATTCTTGATTTTTGATTATGAAAAAGTTCTGCAGATTTCAATGTAGACTAATTATTTTGATTTTATGGCTATTCAAATGTTAGAAATATTTCTTCTTGTTTTGGTGTGGTGTTTCAATTTTTTTTATGAAAAGAAATTGACTCTCTACTATGTATTCAGGATTGTAGTGTTTTTGATTTTTTTCATACCAGTGCAGTTTCATGTTCATTCATAATTTATTATTTTTTTTTGTTTATTAATTCATATTCCGATGTAGTAATATACAAGATACTTTTGGTTAAAAATATTATTTCTTGTATTTTATTTTCTTCTTTGTTCAACTCTTTGAAAGTAAATTCCGATCAATTCAGAAACTTGTTTGTCTTTTTTATCAGCATTGTTAATTTTTTTCTCAATTTTGCTTGGAAGTATGTCTCTTTTTTTCAAGTGTAGAAGAGTGTAGGTTACGGCTACAGCTATCATTGTTATTATTACTGCTGTTAAATAATCATAGAATAAGCCTTCTCCTTCAGGCAAAAATGTATTTAGTGTTTTTTGGATCGCGTCTCTCCATGTTAGGGCTACAAGAAAAGAGAAAGCTGAGAGAATAGTTGTTATTATGATTGTTTTTATATTAAGTGTTTTGAGTTCTTCTACTGACATTGTGCTTTTTGTGGTTATTTAGATTGGTTTTATTTTTTGGTGTTTATTTTTATTGTTTTGTTATTGATGATATTTGGAATTTTCTTTATGAAAAAAAATTTGGAGATTTCTATGAAATTTTTTTCATTTTAATAAAAATGGCAAATCCAATCAGAGATGAAATTGTTAAAAATAAACTATAGACAGCTGCCAAGTTTGATCCTAGATTATTCCAAAGTGAACCCACAATAATATTAGCTAATAAGAAAGAAAAACCTGATACTAAGTAGAATATACCATAGGCTGTACCAACCAGATTAGGTTTTACATATTTTGGAATCATTGCTCTGGTTACCGTATTACAAATACCTTGATATAATCCATACATTATGCTTATAATTAAAGCAACAAAATAACTTGCAGGTTCAATAACTATAGTTAAAGCAACTGCAAGAAAAATTAAGTATCCAATAAATAGCATCTTTTCTCTTCCTATCTTATCACTTATTATTCCTGCTGGGATAGCAATTGCAACATGAGCAATATTTACCAAGGCAAATAGCAAGGGAATATATTGGTTATTTATTCCGACATCTGATCCATAAAGTAAAATAAATGAAAAATTGAATGCTCCCAAAGAAAAAATAGAAACAATGGCTAACAACCAAAGAAATTTGCCTTTGAGTAAATTTTTTAATCCTCTAAGAAAAGTAAATTCAGATTGTTTTTTACAGGTTTCATCTTTAACAAAGAAGATTAGAATAACTAGCGCTACCAATCCTGGTATTATTGAGAACCAGAATACTTCCCTTGCTGTAAACCCAAATATTATTAGTAATATCGAAGCAAGTATTGGGCCGACAATTGCACCTGCTTGATCTAGGGTTCTGTGTATTCCAAAAGCCACTCCTCTGTTTTTTTCTGGAATTGAATCACAAATTAGGGCATCTCTGGGTGATGTTCTTATTCCTTTTCCTACTCTGTCAAGAACTCTAATAATTAGAGCTCCAAAAGCGTTATTTACGACTCCAAAAAAGGGTTTAATTATATTCGAGAGTGCATAGCCACCAAGAACTAAGTTTTTTCTTTTTCCTATTTTGTCTGAAAAGAATCCTGATATTGCTCTCATGCTATAGCTAAGAGCTTCAGCTATTCCTTCTATAAATCCTAGAATAGCTGGATTTGAACCTGGCAAGCTTATTATAAATGTAGGTAGCAAACTTAGTACCATTTCACTTGAGAGATCAGTGAAAAAGCTTACAGATCCTAAAGCAAAGACATTCTTTTTTGAATTGGAGCTTGTGAGTTTCTCTTTCATGTTAAGTTTATTGTATTATTTAAATTGTAAGTACTTTTTGCTTTGTATTTGGATCTATAGCAATCATTATTCTGTCTTAGTTCTGCTAGTGTGTGATTTTTTTTGGTTATTAGTTTATATTTTGTAAATCTGGTGCTGAAAGGATTGAATCAGCGCCACAAAAATAAATTATTTTCTATTGATTGATTCTTTGTTTGTTCCACAAAAGAAAACTTTGAATAAATTTCATAATATTTATAGTAGTAGTTTAAAAAATAAACCAAAATTCTATATAATATTACTAAAAATAATTAGAAATTGCAATTTGTATATGTGATTTTTCAATTGGGTGATTAATTTATTGCCAAGGAATAATCTTTCTTGGATAGATTCAGTTTCAGTGCTTATAACAACTATTCTTTTTATCTCACAGATTATATTTGGACTTTATTTTCTATCTTATGTTTCTCAAATAGAACTTCTAGCTTTTTTTGGGGTTTGTCTTTATGTTTTTTCTGGTTTGGTTTTTGGGTTACTTCCTATTTATGAATTTAAAAAAAAGGGCGGAGTGGAAAAGGGCAAGAGTTATATTCACACAACAAGGCTGGTGGATACTGGTATCTATTCTGTTGTTCGCCATCCTCAATATGTGACTTTTATTCTATGGGCTATTGCTGGTATGTTTCTTTTTCAGCATTGGATAGTTATTCTTTTGGGTATTTGTATTATTCCATTAACCTATATTGATTTGGCTAAGGCTGATGAATATGGAATTGAGAAGTTTGGGGCTGCTTATGAATTTTATATGAAGGAGGTTCCTAGAGCTAACTTTTTGCTTGGGATTATTAAGTGGTTTAGGAAAAGATAAGATAACTTATTTAAAAAATCAGAAAAGTTGTTTTCTTCTAAATTATCGAATAATATATTAATGCTATCCCTATGATCACTTCAAAGAGAATAGCTAATAGACCACCAGCAGCTGTAAAGTCTTTAGATTTAGGTTTTGCAAGTTTTATGCTTGTTGTGAAACCAACTAGAATACTAGCTACGATTCCTAGCCATCCTATTATTGCTGGCACGATTCCAGATAAAACTAGTACAATCGAAAATGCTGATGTTCCAATTGACCAGCAAATCATTGCAATTTTGAATCTTTGATCTTTTGTTTTAAATATACTTTTAGCTTTATTACTTAGAGATTCTTTTTCATTGCTGCTGGTTGAATATTGTTTTGCTATTTTGAGAAGTTTCCAATAGTTTGGTTCATTAATGAATTGGATTAGTCCTTCTGCTGTTCTAAAGATAAGCCAAATAATTCCTAGTATTATGTTATAGGAACTAAATGTAATAAATAGCAGTGCAGTTAGTGCTATAACGCTACTATGTTCTATGACCGCTAGCACTATTCCTGTTTTGAATTTTTTTGGATTGTTGTTTATCTTTTTTAGATCAGTATCTGGATCATATTCTTCTTTTTCCATTTTATATCCAAATGATGCCATTATGAGGTTTATAACTAAAATAAACAGAAATAGAAATCCTGATAATAACATTTCAATAATCAATGGAGCTTCTCCATTTTATTCTTCTTTTACTTCTCAATTATTTATATTTCATTAATAAGTTTCTATTTGTTTTTAATTCTTTGTTTGTTATTCCCAAGAAAATCTTGAATAAAGAATTTTTATTTAGATTTATTATCTGGCTATCAATCTAGAATTGCAGGATGGGCATTTGGAGAGAAAGATTACGTATTCTGTCCGATTGCTTCTTTTCCATCTGTCTAAATTTTAGGCATATTATGGTTGTTCATCTTCTTTGTTGTTGTATCTTTTGGCTCGGCAATCATTGCAGATTGTTTGTTTTCCATATCTGTATTTTCTGGCATTGAATTCTTTTCCACAAGTTTTGCATTTTGTTAAGTTTTTTGGTTTAGGCTTTAGTCTTTTTAGTCTTATGTAAATTTCTTTTTTTATATCTTGGTCCTCTTGAGTTTGGAGTGCTTTTTTTAGAAGTTCTTCTATGAGCTGTTTACTTTGGTTCCCATACTTTTGTTGAAACTGGCTTGGGTTTTTATTGTTTGGATTAAAAGTTCTTGGTAATATGCATACAAAGTTTGATGGGTAATTATTTGATATGTCTTTGTTTATGACTGCTATTTTTATGTGGGCTGGTTTTGTATAATCTTTTATGTTGAGATTTTTTGTTATATATAATGCAAGTCTCATTTTGGGTTTGCTCAGGAGTTTGTGTTTTGTGTTGCTCAGTTTTTTTCTGGCTTATTTTGTTTTCTCTTCAGAATCTGAATAACTGATGCAACTCTTTATTATTTTTCTATTCTTGGTTGTGATTTTTTTTAAATTTTCATTGGCAATCCATTAAATTTCCCTATATTTTATATCGCAATTACGAATAGAAATACAGCTTTTTAGGCTCTTTATTTGCTCTAACTAAGAAAACAAAAAAATATGCTAAATATTTATGACTAAATTAGCATTCCCAAGTGTTCAAATAATATTCTTAATCCAATAATTATTAGAATAATTCCGCCTAAGATTCCAATTTTCTCAAAATACACTCCAAACTTTTTGCCAATGTATACCCCAAGTAATGAAAGAGAGAAAGTTACTATTCCAATTATAATTGCTGGTTCTATTATGGAACTTCCCAAGAAAGATAGACTAAGTCCAATGGCAAGTGCATCAATGCTGGTTGCGATAGATAGCATTATTAAGATTTTGAAGCTAGAGGAATTCACTATTTGCTTTGGTTTATTGCTTGTTGATTCATATATCATTCTAGCTCCTATGATTGTTAATAATCCAAATGCTATCCAGTGGTCAAAGCCTGAGATTAAATCTATGATGCTTTGTCCTGCAACCCATCCTATTATTGGCATTATTGCTTGAAATAATCCAAAGAAAAGTCCTGTTTTTATTGCTTCATTTAGTATTTTGGTTTTTTTGTTGGTGAATCCTCTTGTTATAGCTACTGAGAATGAGTCCATGGCTAGACCTAGCGAAATAAGTATTGTGACTATGTCCATTATAAACACCAGTATCAAAGAGCATTCACAAAAGTAAGGTTGAAAGAAAAAAACTTTTCTAAATCCCTATTCAATTTTACATGCTTAGTTATTTTATATTACTTTTTTCTATGCTCTTTGTTTGCTCTACGCAAGAAAACTAGAAATCAGATAGAAAGAGGATCTTTGGGTTGAGGGATAATAAGAATTTTACAGCTTGAGAGAACTTTTTATTGGAAGTATTTCTCCCTAGAGCCTTATAAAAACTCTGTTTTTGATTTTATATTTAACTTATTCATGATTTTAGAATATTGATTATTGCTTTGATTATAGGTTGTTTTTAGAATATATATCTAAAATAAGAATATTCCATCTTAAGAAGTATCAGTTAAGAGTAGTATGTAGTACTATTCAGTATATAATTTTCTAGTTAGGTTTGGGGAAGGAAAAGTAGTATGAAAACTAAAACCAAAGATTCTAAAATTGAATTTGCTAAGTTGCTTAGAAAATCCGGTTGTTCTAATAAGGTTATTGATGAGCTTTTTAAGTGGTATGATTATTCTTAGGATAAATGGTTAGTCATTTTCTATATTATTGTTTGCTCTGCTCAAGAAAACTTGGATGTAAATACTCTTATTTTTTAATATAGGGCAATAATTCTATTTTAAATATGGTTTTTATAATAACATAATGTTTTTTGTAATGATCTTGGAAAGGTTGAATTGGAGAAGCAAGATTATCAAATTTATAGTACCGATTTTGCTGAAAGATATAGAATGCCCTTAGAGGCAGTTTCGGTAAAGTTCCTATCCCTAAATGCTTGAGTAAAAAACAGATATCTAAGATATCATACAGGAGATAAAGCAACAGAAGATAATTTATTTTCACTCAAGTATTTCTCTGCGATCTCTAAGATGTCTTGTGATGTTGTAGTAGAAATTTTTTTTAGATAATCTAGAATTGCATATTCAGTTTCGTATTTGATTTCACATGATGTAATAAATTCGGGAAAAACAACAGGACTGTCTACTATTCTAAGTAATTCACTCTTAATAATATCTTTAGCTTTTTGTAATTCAGTTTCCTTTACTTTTTCATTGCATAATTTTTTAACTTCTTTTTGAACCACTTTTATAGTATAATCCTTTTTTCTGGGTTTTACAGAGCAATCAATGCTGAAAAGACCATAATCTAAACCAAAATCATTGCAAGTACTGATATTGTATGTTAAGCCCAATTTTTCTCTTACTTTAATAAATAACCTTGAGCTAGTGCCGTCTCCTAAAATTGTTGAGATCAAATCCAAAACATGTGAATCTGGATGTTTGCTAGATACCGTTCTAGCTCCAATTTTTATGTAGGTTTGGTTTATTCCAGCTTTTGATTTTTGTTTACTTTTTTTAGGTTTGCCTTTTTCAAAAAATATAGGTCTTTTAAAGGGAATTTCTGAACTGTTTTTGGACAAGAAATTATTCAAAATATCATCTATATCTTTTTCAAGAAATCTACCTGTGATTATTAAAATCATGTTTGGTAAATTATAGTAAAACTCGTGAGCCTGAACCAAATCAGATATTGTTAAAGATTTGAGACTATTTTTAGATCCTATTATTTCTCTTTTTATAGGGTGATTTCTAAACAAACATTCTTTTAACATGTAGTGAATTATTTCATTAGGATCATCAAGAATATCATTGAGTTCATTTAGGATAATTTTGCGTTCTATGTTGAGTTTTTCGATTTCAAAAGTGGAATCAAAAAGTAGCTCAGATAATATTTTTGAAGCTTCTGATATTTTTTCAGGCAAAATATCAACAAAACAATAAGTATATTCGTGATTTGTTTGAAAATTTGAAATTCCACCTAGGAATTCTATTTCACGAGAATGATTTATTCTTCTCTGTGAACCTCCAGAAATCATGTGTTCAAGAAAATGAGCTAGACCTAACTTTGAATCAGGATCCAAGTTTGCTCCATAATTAATGCCTACGCCTATCTGTGTTGTTAATGCTGATTTACGAGGATACAGAAGTACTCTAAGATTATTTGATAATATTTTTCTTTGCCAAATTAAACTATTTTTCATAAATATTCAATTTAACTTACTTTCTAAAAAGTTTGTATTAATATGTAGTTCCTATTTCTTTTTCAGTTTCTTTTCGTTAAACTCTATACCAGATTCAGACTTGAGCTTATGGCTTCCAGATTTGTTATTTATAACTACTATTCTAGAATAATAGTTATAATCTAGCATTTTTATTATTCGGGTGCTACCAATTATTTTCGGGATACTTTTTGAAAAATAGGTTAAAGAAATATTCTGTTTTTGGTATAAATAATAAAGCAGAAAATAATCGAATAATAAAGTTGAGAGGAATTTATTGAATAAAGGGGCTATTATTTTTTTAGCTACTTTAATAGGATCTATATTTGTTACATTTTTATTTGTATCAAATCAGCCAATCACAATAGTTGATTCTGATAGCGATTATTATGATAAAGAATTGCCCTTAATTCTACCTAATCTTGATCCTATAATTCCTCAGGATAATCTCACTAAAGGCATGACCTTTATTTGTAATTTTTCTGTTATTTCATTAACAAACAAGAAATTAGTTGTTCCTCTTGATTTTAAATTGTATATAATTAGAAATTGTTATAGTCGTGAGATTTCTGCAAAAGAGGCTGGTTTTTATGATTTTTATGCTCCAACTGTTTTTGTTTTAGATCCTTTCAGGCTTGTCTTTTCTTTAGTTACTTTGGAGATTTCCGAGGATGTTGATCTTGGTGAGTATCAATTATTTATAGGTACTGGTGATTGGGAAGTGACTCATGTTAGTGGCATAAGCTTAAACTTTAAGGTTGTCACATAAAAATTAAGTAGCTGCAAAATCATTTTGCCAATCTAATTTTAAATTAATAAAATAATCTTGAACAAGATTATTGAGAGATTGCAATAAAAGCTATATGATAACAAATCATCTAGGTAATATTTATGTTTGTAATATTAATTGGAGTTTTTATTATCTGGTACTACTGTTTTTAAGCAAAACTTCATCTTTTGTATAAATTAATCTTCATTTGGATTAGTTCTTATATAAATAGAATATTGAACTCATTTTTCATCTTCGGGATTCATAAATCATAAAAACTAACACTTCAAATAAGAAATTATTAGGTTTCTATTCAAAAGATGAAGAGAAGCTATCAATGAACTATAATAAGTATTTTTCAATTATTGTATTGATAATTATTGTTGTAGCCAGCATAACTATAACTGAAGCTAAAGCTTCAAATTCCACCCTAGCAGATACCATAATCTCTATTGTCAATAATGTTGATTGGGAAGATCCAAGCTCATTCACAACAACATGGGGTATTATCCTTGCAAATAAGAATTCTAGCTCTTTTGAACAAGCAATCAAGCAGAACATAATCAGGAAAGATTACAGCGAAGCATTGCATATAGCACGCCTTGCGGATCTTAATGAATACAACTCGACAATTATCTTAGAAAATACAAAATTCGCTCTTCAGAACATGTCAATGTGTGGAAGTTTTCCAATAAATTCTAATGCTAATCACTATGGTGATCCTGATGCTTTGAATGAAGGTAGCTTTTTGCTTTACGATCGGTTTCTTATCTGGGCATTTCAATATGCTCAAGAACTTGGTTTAATAGATAAATGGAATAAAACTCAGGCTTTTATTGATTTCAAAGATTTGTATGATGGTCCTCCAATTGATAGTTATTCTGGTGAAATGTTGTGGTGTGATCCTCAAGAGGATTGGGCAAAGTCATATTCGAGCAGATATTATGATGAACATGCTGAAACTTTGAGTGTCTTTCTAAAATTTTATGAGATTGGAATTCCAGAGGCTTTGGCATATGCTGACAAAGCTTGGGCTGGTGTTCAAAGGCATTGGAATGGACAATATTATGGTTATTCTGACTCATCAACAGTTGAGTGTGAGATGGGTAATTTTGCTAGGATTATTGGTGAATATAAACAAGAGAAGGGGGGTAATGTTTCTGCTTGGGAACGAGTGATTCAAGATTTAAACTATAAGCTCTTAGCAAATGGGTGGAATTCTCCTGGATGGGCTAGTCCTGGGGTAATTGTTCATGCAGATAGTAATCCTCAGTTAAGATTATGGGAAACTCTTGGTGCTATTGTAGCTTTGCATCAGCTTTTTCCAGAGTTTACATTGGATATGCGAACCAACTTTATTGATATGTTAATGAATCAGAATAAGGCATGGGAAGGTTTGGTTGGATGTGATTTGAATAATGGTGGTTATTTTAGTAGAGTTTTTCCAGGTTCAAATCCTTCTAATGTGGCAACGGCTGGTGCTGCAGCTATTTTATTCCTTGAGGGGATAGTTCCAAACACAGGGAGTTTATCAATTCCATTTCGTGAGGAGCATTTCCCAGATGATTGCACACCCTTTATTTTGAGTGATTTTAATTTTGATTACATAAATCATAAAATTACTATTCCAGTTAATGCTGGCGAGTTTACTTTTATTTATGGTTCAGATCCTGTGAGATGTACTTTTGCGGAGACTGGTGTTTATACTATTGAGTTCACAAGTGACTGGAACCACATAAAAAGTGTCAATGGGAAAAATGTTTTGCCTTCTATGCCTCAAGAGCTTGATGTTGTTGAAGGAAATGTGAATGTTTCATTGTCTTGGTTGCGACCTTTATCTGATGGAGGTGCTGAGGTGACCCATTATAGGATTTACAAAGGTAACACTTCTTCAGAATTAAAGCTTTTTAGTGAAGTGGGAAATGTCACATCTTTTGTTGATATAGATGTTGTTTATGGGGAATCTTATTTTTATCAAGTCTCAGCGGTAAATTTTTTGGGGGAATCTAGAAAATCGAATTTAGCTTTTTTATCAATCTCTGGACCAGTAACAACTGATGATTATGATGGTTTATGGCATTCTTCTGATTTTTTAATTAGCCTTTTTGCGGTTGATTCAAGTGAAATAGCTGAAACATATTATAGAGTTAATGGTGATGCTGTTCAAAATGTGAGTGGTAGTGGCTTTCCTGAAATTTCTCTGGAGAGCGGAGTTAATTCTTTGGAGTATTGGAGTATTGATGGTTTGGGTTTTGAAGAAATTCCACATAAAATGGTATCTCAGATTAAATTGGATAAGACAGCTCCAAGTGGTTCTATAATTATTAATGAAGGTGCGCTTTCAACGAATCTGACTTCTGTTTCTTTGAGATTGACTTCAAGTGATGGTGGTTCTGGAGTTTATAGGGTTAGATATAGTAATGATGGTATTTGGGATACTGAGTCTTGGGTAGTTTTTGAGTTTACTAAGTCTTGGTGGCTACCTTTGGGGGATGGAATGAAAACTGTTTATTATCAGGTTAAGGATCTTGCTGGCTTAATCTCTCAAACATATTCAGATTTAATAGAATATGTGTCGATTCCATCTGTTCCTCCAGTTTCACCTGAACCAACAATCGCTCCTTCTCCTACTCCTCAACAATCCCCTATAATATCTCCTACTCCAGAATTATATCCAGAAAGAACGTTTATTTTGTCAATGGAAGAATATATTGGAATTTTAGCTTTGGCAATTGCAATTATTGCATTTTTTGGATTTAAATTGCTAAGACGTTGTGATTAGTTTGGTTGTTAAAGTAGGAGTTAAATAAAAATTCAAAATCAGTTTTTGATGGTGCATATGCATAATTATTAATCAACTGATAAAAAAGTTGGATTTTGCTTATATATATGAAATAAACCCTTTAAAAGCTATTATTTAGCCAAATAATGTATAATAATAGTTTATTTATTGAAGAAAAGACGTATAGGTCAGTATTTACTTATTGTACTGTTAGGAAGTTTTTATTATGTCAAAGAAATTACGGAAAGTTAGATTAACTTCCACCAATGGCGAAATCCATTTTATTTATGAAGAGAGATGCCTATCTGAATGGTTGATTGAGGAATTAGATTGTGATGAATTTGAAGCTAAGAGAGTTTCAAAACTAGAGGCTTTTAAACCCCTTCTTTTAGTCCGTGAATAAAAAAATTAGGGTTATTGCTAGCATCTCTGCTTTTTGACTTCTAATACCTAAGATACTTTTTTAATCATATATGATAAGGATCTAATTCCTGCCTAGACATAAATCTTCCCTGAGGATTTATGAGTAGCCTTAATCATTATTAGCATTGTTTTATTGGCTTCAAGATGAAATAATAGGTATTTACATTGCCTACCTGTTAACCATTAGAATATAGCTTGATTTTGTTATCTGTTTTGAAAGTTGAAAATTTGCATAATTAATGTGTTTTACATCCTGGTAGGATTTTGATTTCTTCTAGAGTTTTAGTAAGGTAAATAGCTTCATTCTTATTTTCTATTATGTGTACTGGAAGGCATAGATTTACATGTCCCATCATTGGTTTTATATATTTTAGTTTGTGAGTTGTTTCATTATTTAGGGCGAGGTGTAGGTGTGTTATTCTCCATTGATCATCCATTACTGCTCCTGATATTGATCCCACTTCTATTTCGTCTTTTGTTATGACTTTTTTATTGTGAAGTTGTTCTACTATTGTCATTATATGTTTACCTATTTCTTTTCAATCTATGGTAAATATAATAATTTTTTGGATTTTTACTTTGTTTTATCGAAGAAAACTTGGTTGACTATAAAAGAGAATTGATTTTATTTGCTGAAAACCTATAAATTTTGCTAAAATAAAATGTCAATATTATGCTAAGAATCAATTTTACAATTATTTAAGCTTGTTCTGTGAAGTAGGTTATTCTAGTATTCTTTTGGATAAAGAGATAATGAATTAAGTAAAGAAAATTAAGATCAATTAATTTTAAGGAGAAGAAAAAAGACTTAAGATATTTTAATTTTTAAAGATAAAAAGTTGGAGATTAAACTTAAGAATGTATCTTGCATTAGCAAAATCCTAATTAAGCAAGATTTTCCATCAATGTAGGATAAAACTATGATTCCAAAGTATTTCTTTCTTACTAAAGGTGTTGGTAAGCATAAAGAGAAACTTCAAAGTTTTGAACTAGCTTTAAGGGATGCTGGAATAGAGCATTGTAATTTGGTGAATGTTTCAAGCATTGTTCCTCCTGACTGTAAACTTATTCCTAGAAATAGAGGATTAAAGATGCTTCATCCTGGAGAAATCACTTTTGTTGTTTTAGCCAGAATTGCCACAAATGAGCCTAACAGATTATTAGCCTCTTCTATTGGTGTTGCTATGCCATCTAAAAAGAGTCAGTATGGTTATTTATCTGAACATCATTCTTTTGGTCAGACTGATGAGGTTGCTGGTGATTATTCTGAAGATTTGGCTGCAACAATGTTAGCTACAACTATGGGAGTTAAATTTGATCCTGAAACAGCGTGGGATGAGAGAAAGCAAATCTTTAAAACTAGCGGGTTAATAATTAAAACTCAACATATTACACAATCAGCAAAAGGTGATAAGAACGGGTTATGGACTACAACCATTGCAGCTGCAGTTTTTATACCTTAATGTAATTTTTTGAAAAAATTTAATTAAAAATTTGATGCTGAATTTTAGGTATCGCTGTTTTGTTTATTTAATTTTATTTCAATATCTGAAATTTGAATTCTTACTTCATAATGTTCTTCTTAGGATTTATTGAATATTTCTTTGATTTAAAATGACAAATAAAGAATTATTAGAATTACGTGCAACAAGGGAAAAGCTAGAAAAAGAAACTAAAGTTTTGATTCAAAAACAAAAAACACTAGAAGATAATGTTTGTATTCTTGAGGAAATGGCCAATATTCAAGAGTTAGAGATGGAAATAAAGAGCCTTAAAGATGCAATCTCCAAATTGGAAGTTAAGGAAGAAGAATTAGAATCAAAACTTGGCAAAAAATCTGTCAATAAAAAGGCAGAACCTAAGGGAAAGAAAGCTTCTAAGAAATTAGAAGATAGAAAACCTGAAATGTCAGATGAAGTTAATGGTGAAAAAGATGGAAGCGATATTACTATTGCAACAGTTGTTTATTCTAATGAAGTTAAGCAAAAGCCAGTTCAGAAAAAGAAGCGCTTCTTTTAGTATTAATTGATAACTAAAATTATTTTTTAGCTATCTTTTTCTATTTTTTATTACTTGAATTTGAACTTTTCTACCTGATTGCTTTTGCAATTAATCCTATTTGACCAATTCGCTAAAAGTTATCTTGTTATCTTCTATAGAGTATTCATATTTTGTTGCTTAATTATTAATGGTATTCCTGCAAAGAAGAAAATCGAACACCACAAGTAAGGATTATGGGGAACAATTATTTCATACCATGCAAATGGACGCTCTGCAAATCCCCCTGCAAGAAAATAAATTAGTATGC
>LFWW01000009.1 GCA_001273385.1 miscellaneous Crenarchaeota group-6 archaeon AD8-1
TTAAAAAATTATTATATGAAAGAGCTTCATCTTTTCGAATCCAAGAGTGGTTAGGACTTGATCCTCATCCACCAATATACTTTAGAATAAATCGCTTAAGAAAATTAGATACATCAAAAAAAGTTAAGCACTTATTGACTCAATCAATAAAAGATGTCTTCAAAGGATTTATAGAAACATTATAGCCTTCATTTAAGAAAATTCGAATACAGTTTTCTATTCTAAAGAAATCATATCCAAGAATATAGCTTAGTCTGTTTTTTCTTTATTAATAAATCAATCATGAAAAAAATAATATATCCTAAGAATCCTTGTAATTTAATTGCAATTAAAGGAGGTTGCTCGCTTTAAAGCTCATCTATATTGCAATAGACGGAATGGCTGATTTACCAATAAATGAATTGGATTATCTTACACCTCTGGAATATGCACATACACGATCCATTTAAATATAGTCCTGGAAGAGGAATAATTGAAGCCATAGGAGCAGGATTAGATGTTAAAGATGGCGATTTAGCATTACGATGCAATTTTGCAACATTAGGGGAACACCAAAGAATTATTGATAGAAGAGTAGCCAGAACTTTAACAACTTATGAAGCTCAAGTTCTTTGCAAAGAAGCAAAAAGCAAGATTAGACTTAATTCAAGCGAAGCAACTTTTCAATTTAAAAATACAATAGGTCATAGAGCTGTATTATTAATAAAAAATAAAACAAGGACTTTATCGAGCAAAATATCTAACAGTGATCCGGCATACAAAATACTAAATGGCGTTGGTGTCGCGCAAAAAAATGTGGAAATGAAATTAAAGAATTGTAAACCGCTTGATAAAACCAAAGAAGCAAAAATCTCTGCAACACTAGTTAATGAATTCATAAAAAAAACTCACGAAACTTGGGAAAATCATCCAATAAACATAAAGAGAACAAAAGAAGGAAAACTCAAAGCAAATGTTGTATTAACAAGAGACGCAGGACATTTGTTACCTCACTTTTTTAATATAAACGATAAGTATTCTGTGAATTTTGCTGCATTAGCTGATATGCATGCTGAAAAAGGTATTGCTCAACTGGCTGGTATGTCAGCAACCTTATTACCTTCCCCTTCAGGTAATATTGAATCTGATTGCAAATATAGAGTAAGAAAACTAATTGAAACATTAAAAATCTTTGATTGCGTTTATATTCATCTTAAAGGACCTGATGAGCCAGCTCATGATGGAGACTGTCATAAAAAAACTAAAATAATTTCTGAGATTGATGAGCATTTTATTGGTCCTCTTTTAAATGAATTGCACCTTGATAATTATCTTATTTGTATTACAAGTGATCATGCAACACCATGTGAATTAAAAGTCCACAGTGATACTCCAGTACCTATTTTAATTTCTGGGGGAACAGTTGTTGGATCTGGAAAAACAACAAAATTTTCAGAAAGGGCATGCAAAAAAGGAAAACTTGGGCTTATAGATAGCGGATATAAGTTATTGCCATTATTAATGAATTACTTAAAATCGAATTGAAAACAGAATTATTAAATAAATTAGGCTAGTAGGTTTTTCCTAGAAATACGAAAAAGGCAACTCCAACTAAACAAATCCCTAAAATTAGAAGAGTTAAAACAACCATTTTAGGCAAGCCAAAAATATAACTCTGAATTTCAATGTTCAAAGTGACTAATCTTTCGTTTTCCATATCACTATTTATTAGTTCTAAAGAATATTTCCCTTCAACTTCACAGATAAAAGTATAATCGATATTGTTTTTTTCTCCAAAATTAATTTTCGAACCATCAGGGAAGATCAAGCTTGCAGAAAAGTTACCTGTAGTAATACCAATGCTTCTAATCTGTATAAGCACTCTATCTTCAAGTGCCAAATTAAATTCATGATTCTCTTGGCTGTTGGGTTGAACATTCATGTTAAATATTGTGCCTGAAGCTAATCCAATAATGGAAATAAAAAATGTTAGTGAAATTAGCATGTAGACTAATAATTTTTTGAAAAATGACATTGCTAACAAAATCTATAATCAATTTCATATTTTTTACGAATTTATAATAATGATTTTTAAAAATTATTCAAATAATTTTTCATTTAGCCAATTCATTTATCATCTCTAAAAAAAGTAATTATTGATTTTTTATTATTCGTTTTTTCTGAAGAGAGTAAATAGTTGAAAACCTTTAAAAAATTGCAAAATTTACTTTTATAATCAATTATGAGGAATAAAGCTGTATAAACACATTAACCTTTTTTCTGATGGAGGCTCGAGGGGTAATCCAGGTCCAGCAGCTATAGCATTTATAATACAATTAGATAATGGAAAAATACAAAACACATATTCAGAGTTTATAGGTGTTCATACAAATAATCAAGCAGAATATCAAGCTATTATTGTAGCTTTACAATTTGCTTCTAAAATATCAGAAGAAATAACTTGTTATCTCGATAGTGAATTAGTTGTGAAGCAAATTAACCAAGATTATAATGTTAGAAATGAAAGACTATTAATTTTATGGAATAAAGTGACTGCTTTAAAAAAACTTTTTAAAAAAACCAAATTTGTTAGCGTTCCTAGGTCCAATATTTACATTCAAAAAGCCGATATACTTCTTAATGAAAAATTAGATAAATATGGATAAAAAGGAGGCTTTGAAATGTTTATTCACACAAGTATCAGAACAAGCAATATGGATAGATCAATTGAATTCTATACTAATTTTCTAGGATTAAAACTGATAGATAGAAAAGAAATACCACAAAATAATGCCGAGATAGCTTTTTTAAGAGATCCAAAAGCACAAGGTTCAATTCTCGAACTAACTTTTTATCGTAATCAAAAAGATTTCATACAACCTAAATATGAAAAAAGACTATTTGATCATTTAGCTTTTAAAGTAAAAAATATGAAAAAAATTATAAAATTGCTAAAGGCTGCAAACATAACTATAACGGATGAACCTTTCAAATTAGGTTCTGAAGGTACATTAATAGCATTTATTGAAGATCCAGATGGAACATTAATCGAGTTAATCGAAAAAAATTAGCTAATATCTGAAGAAATAACTTAATTTATAATCTTCAGTATTTCTATTAAATCTCTTACAGTTTCATCGGGCTTAATTAATTCCATTTCTTTTTGTAATCGCCTCTCAACAAATATCGTTTTCATTCCTACTTCTTGCGCACCTTTAATATCTGAATCTAGAGTATCGCCTACAAATATTGCTTCAGAAGCAGCTATTCTCAATTTATTGAGTGCATAATTAAAAATCTCTTGACTAGGTTTTCTTTTATTGACATCACCAGAAACAATTATTACCCTAAAAAATTTTTTTATATCATGATTTTGCAGGAGTTCATTTACGCATTCAGGGATTGCAAAATTTGAGACTATTCCAAGAACATATTTCTTATGCAATTGTAACAAAACAGCTTTTGAATCTTTATCAATTCTGACATATTTCATAAATTCTCTACAAAATGCAAATGTTGCATCTATTGCTATACTACTATCTTCACTAAAATTATAACCTAGAAATTGAAGAGTTTTGGCTACCCGTTCATTAAAATGAGGCTCTTCGTTATTTAAATCTGCTTTTTTATATAATTCAACTCGAGCTTTTGTGTAAGCCTTTTTAAATTCAGCAAACGTTTTTTCTACACCTTTGCTTTTTAGTGAATAAAACATTGCTTTCAAGGAAGGAATGTAAAATTCATGATTATGTTCAATCATCATTAGCGTATCAAACATATCAAATAACACAGCTTTAATTTTCATTTTCCGACTTCAAAACAGAGAAAAGAAATTGCTTAAATGGATTACGGCTAATTCTTTTGCCATTTTCCATTATGGCCCATTAGGTAATCAATCATGCTCTTTGAACGAGCAAGAATGTTTATGATACGTAATAAGACATACACAGGTGTATAGAGTAATAATTTAAGCTCAGATTTATCATAAACAAAACATATAGCAATTGCCTGATTTAGTAAACCAATTAGTAATCCATATGGAACAAAAACTATCAGGTTATAAGCAAATAATAATTGATCTGGCGCAAACCAGAATAACAATGGGAATATAGAAATGGATATCAAATCTATAATTGCACCTGCAAATTCGAAAATACAGCAATACCAAAGAAGACTTGCTAACCAAGATATTTTTGACATCAAATCCCTGTGAATAAAAAGGGTATTGTGTAGCCATCCAGTGAACCATCGCAATCTCTGATGCCATAATGAACGAATATTGGTTGGTACTATAGTAGTACTTTTAACGAAACTAAAATAGCCTATTTTTGCTCCTTTTTTATGCATTTCCAATGTAATTTCTAAATCTTCAGTTACAGTTCTAATATTACGTTCTTCTAATATCCCTCGTAGAAAGTCTGCATCATAAATTCCTATTGCTCCTGAAACAATTATTACCTTATCTCTTAATCCTTGAGCGCACCGACCAACTCCTAAACCTTGACTGTATTCGAGACGCTGTAAATCTACGTAAAAGTTTCGATCTGAACCTTGTCCATTTGGATGTGCATAACCTGTAACAGCTTTTTTTTGGTTAGTTATTTTGTAATCAACTAATCCTGAAAGTGTATTTTCATCCCACTCAGAATCGGAATCAACAATGCCTATTAATCCCCCTAATGCTCGATTTACTCCTGTATGAAGAGAGGCAATTTTGCCCAAGTTTAATGAATGTCTAATTACTTTTCCAGATATCTTAGGATATTTACTGTGATTATCATGAATTGCAGACCAAGCTATTTCATAGGTATAATCGCTACTTCCATCATCTATTACCAAGATTTCAGTTAATCCAGAATATTTTGCTGCTGATTTATAGAGACTATTTATACATAACCCTATATTTTTTTCCTGATTGTACGCAGGAATTATGAAAGAAACCATTGGGTAGAATGCCTGTTTTTGTGTTAGCTGTTTTTTCTTTGAAATATGGGCAGCTACTATCCATAATCCTGAGAATCCTATTGCAATAATCGTATACCAAGTGTATAAAAATCTAATTATTGCACTCCAAACAAAACTCTCAGCATGTATGTTGCTAGTATATCCGAATAAATTGGTTATTATCCAATTTGCTATAGAAGGAAAATAATACCAAGACAAAAAACATAAGACAACTGGGAGAAGAAATAAGAGATAAATAAAATTGCGGCTTTTCTTCTTTACCATAAGAAACTACAATCTCCTCTCCAACCTTCTCTATCCTGTTCAAAAAAAAGCATAATTCTCTAATAAAATACTATTCCGACGAGAATAATATTTCAAAAATCGTGTAGAAAAAAATATTTAAAAAAAAGTTTATTTCAAAAGATTCGCGGGAGGTATTTTTACAGAATTCTTTGAGTTTTCTGGATCTTTGAGAAGCTGAGTTAACTCAGAGTGACGATTTAGAAAGTCTTTACCTTTCTTTGTTGAACCATAAATCTCTTTTCCATTAGCATAAAATTTGTCTAAAAGCTTTGTTTTTAACATAAATTTTAGATATTCATTTAATTGAGCAAAACTCAAATTTGCCTTATACATGATTTGCGTTTTAAGGGTTCCCGATTTTGCTATTTCTAAAATTTCTGCCATAATACTTAATTTATCCCGTCTTTTGGATATTGTTTGATTTAATAATGTAGTCAATGTCAATGCCTTCTTTTAGATATAGTAAAAGTTATCCTGTACTATTTTAAATCCTGTTTCGCAAGTCTAAATATTCTGATTACGTAATATTCTAGAAGAAGACTCTATAATTTCAAAATAGAAGAATTATTATTCAATAATAGATCAATTTTTGAAAAACTTCAAATTTTTTTATTAAAGGGTACTCGATTTTCATTAGCACTTAAAAATAAACTTTCCAATTCCTTATCGCTTGCACCATTGCGAAGTGGTCCAATTATGTTTACAGTATTATCGTTTTTCATCAAACACGGTTTTAGCTTACCTGAACTAGTAACACGTAATCTAGTACAGTGCATACAGAATTCACGATTTTCTATAGGATGAACTACCTCAACCGTTACATTTTGTAGATGATAAATTCTTCTATTGTGCATATAAGGTCTTTTTTCTATTGTAATAGCTTCTTTTTTTAGATATTCTTCTTGATCATCCAAATATTCATGGAAAGTAGAATAATATTGTTTATTAACATTTATTGGATCAAGCTCAATAAGCTGAAGAATTGAACCTGTTTTTTTGGCAAAAGCAATCATACTTGGAATATCTTTAACATTAGTATTTTTTAAAATAACCATATTAATCTTCACTGGATTTAAACCAGCTGCAATTGCTGATTTAACTCCGTTTAAAGCATTTTCTATTTTGCCGTTTGTAAGTTTATTATAAATTTTAGGATCTAGTGTTGGAAGGCTAATATTTACTCGTTTTAATCCCCTATCTTTAAGTGATTTAGCTTTTAATTCTAGCATAATTCCGTTAGTTGCCATTGAGAGATCTTTGATTCCAGGAATTATTGCTATTCCATGAATTATTTTACAAATATCATTTCTTATTAATGGTTCCCCACCAGTAACTTTAATTCGTGAAATTCCTAATTTTATAGCAATCTTTGCGATCCTGATTATTTCATCAGATTTCATCTCATTGGCTTTTCCTCTTGAACAAGAACCAATTTCTTCGCCCTCTTTATGACAATAATCACATGAAAGATTACATCTTGAAGTTATTGATATTCTAAGATTCAATAGTTGACGATTGAAATTATCAATTAAAACCATTATGATTCCTGCAAATGTTTGATGATATGAGCCGATTCTGCTAATATAAGCCTCTCAACTGCTATTCTAACTGCATTAGGAGAACCAGGAATACAATAAATTAATTTTTTATTTATAACTCCAGCAAGTGCACGTGACAAAAGAGCTGAAGTTCCAATCTCTTTAAAGCTTATTTGCCTAAAAAATTCTCCAAATCCAGGCAATATTTTTTTCAAATGAGGAGTTACCGTTTCTATTGTTATATCAGTAGGATTTATTCCTGTTCCTCCGGAGAATATTATCACATGTAAGTCCGGGTAGTTTAATCCTTCTTTTAGAGCATTGATTATTAAATTTTTTTTGTCAGCAATAATTTTTTTTAATTTGATATTATGCCCTGCTTTCGATAGGGTATTTTGAATAAAATCACCTGAAATATCTTTATTTTTTTTATTTTTTTGGTTATATCTTGAAGTGCTGCAAATAAAAATAGCAAAATTTAGTTTCTTTAAAGATGAACTTTTATGTTCTTGAGATGTTTTGCTCACTACTTACGCCTGCTTATACTTTCTTACAACAATAATTTTTTCAATTTTTGTATTAGGATATTGACCTTCAATATTTTTTTCATATTGTTTTACCATATCCCAAATAGTCAATAAACCAATCGATGTTGCAGTTAAAGCCTCCATTTCTACACCTGTTTGAGCTGTGGTCTTAACCGTCGAACTTACTTGAATTGAATTCTCAGTAGCAATACTGATTTCAATAATAATATTTTCTAATGGTAAAGGGTGACAAAGAGGAATAATTTCGCTAGTCTTTTTAGCTGCTAGAATTGCCGCGATTTTTGCTGCGTAAATAGGGTCTCCTTTAATAATTTGTTTATTTTTTATCAACTTTACTGTATTACTCTTTAGAATAATATTTCCTTTAGCAGTAGCTTCTCTTATTACACATCTTTTTTTCGATATATCAATCATTGTCATTTTTTTTGCCTCTTTTTTATTGAACAGAAGTTTGTTCCCAAACATCTAAAAGATTTTGAACTGCAATAGCTCTTGGTGATGCATCTTTAAAACGATACATTCTAATTCTTCCATAAACCCTCTGTTGAAGAATTTTTTCACTTTCTAATACTTTTAAATGTTGATTAGTTGTTGAATAATTAAGTTTAATTCGCCGAGCAATATCTGATACGTTTAGTGTTCCTAGTCTAGAAATAATTTTTAGAATTTTCATCCTAGGTTTGGAAGAAAAGACTTCCTCAAATTTCATGCTTTTCACTTACTTTTTTCCTTAAGGATGCGTTTAGCTCTTTTTCAAGCTCATTCGAAGGAATTGTTGGTAATGATATGAAAGTTGACCTCCCCCTTTTGGATGCAGATCTGACTTTAATTTTAATAATTCCCAAGGCGGAAAGCAATTGTACATATTTCCAAATTTGAGTATGACTATTTGGTTTTTCAGAATATTCTTCACAAACTATTTCATAAGATTCCTCAATTTCTGAAATAGATGCGCAGGCAACATCATTATAATTAAAAAACCTGGCTATAGCTAGCAAAAATAATTTTTCATGCAAAGTAAGCGAATCTATCTCACTTTTTCGAATTGAAGGGAAAATACTGGAAACTGCTTCCCTTAGACATTCCATACCAACAACCCTCTTGTTATTTGCATCAGCATACTTTCCAGCTCTCCATAATAAATCAATTGCAAACCTTGCATTTCCACTCTCAGAATAGCCAAATTCAGCAATAGAATTAATAACATCATCATTAACTGCATAGAGATTAAAACTCATATCAACCCTTTCATTCAAAATATCAACAAGTTGATTTATGTCGTATTTTTTCAAATTAACAATATTTCTTTGAAGAGTACTTTTCGAGCTCTCATCAAGATCATTGATTAAAGCCAGATCCCTTAAAATAAAAAGCAGAGAAATTCTTTGCGGTTTATTTGATCTCATCTCTTGCAATCTTGTTAATTTATAAACCGTTTCTGAACCTTCATTTTTAATAAGAGTATCAAACTCATCCAAAGCAAGAATAATATGAGTTGCTTCTTCATCAAGAATTTGAAATAACATATCTAATACTTCTTCGGAAGAATATCCTCTTTTTGGAAAATTAGCCTGAAAAATTGTTAAAATGTGTTGTAGAATCAAAGAAATTTTGCCCCGATATTCTCGACAATTAACATGAATATACTTTAATTTTATTTTCTTTTTATTGGCTTGAAGAGTTATATCAGCTCCAAAACGATTTGAAAGCGCTGTTTTTCCAGTTCCAACATCGCCGGTTATAATCACTCTTTGAGACATTTTTTCAGAAAACTGAAATAAGAAATTAAAAAACTCCATCAGCAATCTGTATTCTTTTTCTCGATGTGGTAGTGCCTTAGGAACATAATTAATATCAAGTTTGGATTCATCTTTAAAGACACTATTAGCATACAACATTACTACAACCTCCCTGTACAATAAATTGGACTCGGTTATTCTTTTCCCTATTTTGTCTCTTTTTATCCAATAAAAACTTTAATAAATCTATTCGAGATCTCATTTGAAGATAAAATAGATGATTCCTAAATATTTTTTCCTTACTAAAGGTGTTGGAAAACACAAAGAAAAACTTGAGAGTTTTGAATTAGCTTTAAGGGATGCTGGAATTCATTATTGTAATTTAGTTAATGTATCAAGTATAATTCCGCCAGGTTGCAAACTAATTTCCTCTACTCAGGGTCTAAAAATGCTTCAACCTGGTGAAATCACATTTGCCGTTTTAGCTAGGAATTCGACTAACGAAGCAAATAGATTAATAACTTCATCAATAGGAGTAGCAATACCATCGGGCAATGGTAATTATGGTTATCTTTCTGAACATCACTCTTTTGGAGAAACAGATGAAATATCCGGAGATTACGCAGAGGATCTAGCAGCAACTATGCTGGCAACCACAATGGGAATCAAATTTGATCCAGAAACCGCTTGGGATGAAAGAAAGCAAATTTTCAAAACCAGTGGCCTGATTATTAAAACAAGGAATATCACTCAATCAGCTAATGGAGCCAAAAAAGGATTATGGACAACAACTATTGCAGCAGCAGTATTCTTGCCAAAAAAGATTTAATAAATTGAAAAATATTTTTGTGATTAAATGGAAAATATAAAAAAACGAAGCTTTGCTGGAAGAACAGCAGCTGCTATCATAATAAAAGAACCTAATCTAATTTTACTTGTAAAAAGACTCACAATTCCCTTTTTAGGTTATTGGGCTTTACCAGGAGGCAGACAAGAGCCAGGAGAAAAAATTGAGCAAACAATAATAAGAGAAGTAAAAGAAGAAACTGGATTTGAAGTCAAAATAATTAAAAAAATTGGTGAATATAGAGAAAAAGGAATTAAAGATAACGTAAAATATGATTATTCACCTGCTTGTTTTCTTACTGAGATTATTGGCGGAGATATTGAAATATCCGGAAATGAAATAAGTTCAATCAAATTCTTTTCTCTAGCAACTATACCTGAGAATTTAGCATTTGAACATCTCCAAATGATAAAGGATTACATAAAATCTCTTTGATATCCATGAATTTAATTAAAGTTATAAAAAATGAGAAAACAGCAAATTTAAAAGACAAATAATATTAATGCTTTGAGCTAACCATACATCGGTGAAATATTCTCTTGAAAATATCACTTCAAGAACCGCTTATTATTGTAAATTTCAAAACTTATTTAGAATCAACAGGAAAAAATGGGTTAAATCTTGCTAGGCAAGCTAGGAAAGCTAGCAAAGAGACAGGGATTCAAATTGTAATTTGTCCACAATTAGCTGATCTTAGTTTGATATCAGCTAGAGTTGATATTCCTATTTTTTCTCAACATATTGATGCAATCACTCCCGGGAGTCATACTGGTCATGTTCTAGCAACATCCATAAAAGATGCAGGAGCTATAGGAACTTTAATCAATCATTCTGAAAGACAACTTAAACTTTCAGAAAGTGGGGCTGTTTCAGCCTTAAACCCTGATATTGTTTCCATAGAACCTCCAGAACTTATAGGAACTGGTGTAGCAGTTTCTAAAGCTAAACCGGAAATTGTCACAAACACAATTAACATTGTTCATAAAATTAATAATAAACCAATAATTCTTTGTGGTGCAGGAATCAGCAAACCTGAAGATGTGGCTGTTGCAATTAAGCTTGGAACGAAAGGAATTCTGGTAGCAAGTGCGATCGTAAAAGCTAAAAACCCTTATGATTTACTATGCAAATTTGCAGAAGCAATCATAATAGCTTAAAGTGAATTTTATTGAAAGTTGAAGCAGAGTGTGGATCTTGCCTACTTGCAAGAGCAAAAGCAGAAATTTATATGGCAACTACCAATCCTGCATTACGTTTTCGTGCAATTAAGGAAATAATTAAACTTCTCAATAGAGAATTTAAGCCGACTTCAATTCCAGCTATTTTAGGTACAAAAAGAGATCGTTTAATAAAATTATTAACTAGCAATAACGATCCCTACAAACAAATTAAAAAAATCAGTAACCTCAGAGCAATTAAACTACTTCCATATGCAAAAAAGTATGTAGATCAAGGTAACAATCAACAAGAAAGATTCAAAAAAGCTACTTTATGTGCAATAGTAGGCAATTTAATGGAATTTGATATACCCGGCTATAAATTCACATTTAAGGATCTGGCAAAAAAAATTCAAGCGGCGGCAAAAGATCTAGTTATAGATGATATAGATGCAGCCTACCAATTAAGCAAAAACTCGCAAAATATTTTATTTTTAGCTGATAATGCTGGAGAAATCGTTTTTGACACAATATTAGTTGAGCAATTAAAGAACATGGGTTTAATAGTTACATACGTAGTCAAGGGTGATCCAGTAATAAATGATGCAACATTAGACGATATAGAGATCTCTACTATGGATAGACTTGCTGATAATATAACTACAACAGGAACAGATGCAGTTGGATTAATATTAAAAGAAGTATCATCAGACTTTCTGAAAATTTATGAAAAAGCGGAACTAGTTTTTGCTAAAGGTATGGGATATGCAGAAACATTAACTGAATATAAGTTAACAAAACCACATTTTCTTATGTTTAGAACAAAATGTCAACCAGTAGCAAATTATTTTGGTGTACCTCGCAATAAAAATATTGCAAAGTTACTGTCATAAATAGAACTCTATTAACTTGAATAAAATCTCAAAATATCCAGAACCTAGATTACAAAGACTATTTTTCAATATTCTTAATTTGTGATTTTAGCTCAAATGCAGCTTTTTCAGGAGGCATAGTGTTTATATAAATTCCAGTACTTTTTTCGAACCCTGCCCAAATGGATAATTTTGGATATACTTCCAAATGCCAATGATAATATTCCCTAGTTTTTTTATCAACAGATAAATGAAAACCAAAATTATAAGGAGGATCGTTAACCAGAAATTTAAGAGCAGAAAAACTTGTCTTTATTGACTCAATAAAAAGTTTTTTTTCCAATAAACTAAGATTTAATATTGTATTATCATGCTTTTTCGGTACTATCCAAAATTCTAAAGGATTAATACTTGCATAAGGAGCAAAAACAACAAAACCATCGTTTTCAAAAATAAATCGTGGGCCTATCCTTTCTTTCTCAATTATTTTGCAAAAAATGCATTCCTTGTTTTTTTGATAATAATTTTTGCTAAATTCCATTTCTTCCATTAGTATTCTAGGTATGATTGGCATAGCTATTATTTGACTATGGGCATGTGTTAGTGAAGCCCCAGCTTCCTTACCATAATTACGAAAAATTGCTACGTATTTTATATAATCTATCGAACCCAAATCTATCAGTCTATCAATATATGCATCGATTACGTTGATCATTTGTTCATCTTTTATTGTTGCAAAATTTTCATTATGATTTGGGCTCTCCACTAAAACCTCGTGATGACCTTTAGCATAAATAAAATCATCTATTCTATTTTTCTCCTTGCAAAAACAAGTATTTTGATAATTAAAAGCTGGAAAAAGATTAGGAACGACTCTAATAATCCAATTCTTTCTTCTGAATTCTTTTGTATCTGCCTCTTTTTTAAGTTTATCTTTTTCGTTAAAATAAAGAAGAACTGCTGGAGGAGTTAATGCTTCATTCCCAACGCAAAGAGGGCAAATTTTTTGGCTATTAGCCTTTATTTTTTCTTTAATAAAATCATTCGGTCGTCTGCTGCGTTCAATAGCAATAACTACCCACCGATTTAGCAAGTAATCCTTACGAATTTCGTTACAAATCATCAAGTTCCCTTCTAACATGAAAAGCATATAGTCGATAAGATTTTAATTTTTCCAAAAAAACCAAACAGGGTATTTAAATCGATACTTTTGATAAATACTGAAAAGTTAATTTTTTTTTATATATTCTTATTGTTTTGTATACAAAAGCATCACCAAAACACATTTTTTTAATTTTTATTTTCTCCAAAGAACTATTAAATCAATAATATAGATAGACTAGAATTATTTTATCAATCTTTATTTAACTCCTAAGAATAATCACCAAAAACCTTAAGAGTCGCACATATTCTAAGATTGATAGTCTTAAAAAAATATTATATTGAAAAATTAGGTGTTAAATCAGATTGGCAGTAGAAGGTTTTTATGAAAACAAAAGAGAACCAGTAGATGCAAAAGTCGGTGAATTAACTACTAAATCAAGATCAGTTAATGTGACAGCGAAAGTTGTTTCAAAAAGTGAAATTCGGGATATTCCTATGGGGAGAGATGGTTCACCACACAAAGTGTGTGATGCTCTGGTTGGCGATGAAACTGGAAGTATTTATCTAACTTTATGGGACGATAATATTGAAAAAATAAATGAGCAAGACACAATACAAGTTGATAATGGATATGTTACGCTTTTTAAAGGTCATATGCGACTTAATGTAGGAAAATATGGCAAACTTGGAATAGCTGAGACACCCCTAGAAGTGGAAGTAAATACAGAGAATAATCTTTCAAGCAAGGAATATGATCAACCTCGTCGCTACTACGGCGGTAGACGAGGTGGAAGCAGAGGTTATAGTAGAGGCGGAGGAAGTAGAGGGTACGGCAATAGTAGCGGATATCGCAACAGGTATTAATTTATAGTAAGAAAATTTGCTTTTAATAGCACTTTCTTGGCTTTTAATAGCATCCAAAATTTCTTTTATTTATTAATAATAGATATAAAAACTCAATCTATATTTTTTTTATTATTTCTTTATTAATTAGGGAATACTTTGGCTGAATACATGAAAAAGAAACAATCTACAAGAAATCTATTGATTAAAGCAAAGAAACCAGAAAAGAAATCAATAAAATACCATAAATTTTATAGAGGTAAAATTCAAGTTTTGCCGAAATGTTCGATTTCAAGCATTGATGATTTTTCTATTTGGTACACTCCAGGTGTTGCAGCTGCTTGTAGGAATATAGTAAAAAATCCTAATAATTCATTTGAACTAACTAACCGATGGAATTCTATTGCAATTATAACTGATGGTTCACGCGTTCTAGGATTAGGAGATGTAGGTCCAGAAGCAGCTTTACCAGTAATGGAAGGAAAAGCACTTATTTTCAAGTTTCTTGGCGGTGTGGATGCTTATCCTATATGTTTACAAACTAAAAAACCTGAAGAAATTATACAAACATGCAAACTTTTGGAACCTACTTTTGGTGGAATCAATTTCGAAGATATAGCTAAACCTAATTGTTTTCAAATATTAGAAGATGCAAGAGAGCAAATGGGAGTTCCTGTATGGCATGACGATCAACAGGGTACCGCTACAGTAATTTTAGCTGGTCTTATTAATGCTTTTAAAATAGTTGGAAAAAATCCAAAAGAATCTTTAATAACACTTGTGGGAGCGGGGGCAGCTAATGTTCGTACTGCATATATTTTAATTAGGTGGGGAATTAATCCAGGCAACATCTTTATTGTTGATAGTAAAGGAATTATTCATTCTAATCGAGAAGATATATCAAAAGAAAATAATCTGTGGAAATATGACCTTGCCCAAAAGACGAATTCGGAAAATAGAACTGGTGAAATCGCAGAAGCTTTTAAAGGGGTAGATGTAGTTGTTGCTGCTTCCCAACCTGGTCCTAATATTATTCTAAAAAAATGGATAACTACTATGGCTGATAAAGCTGTAGTTTTTGCTTGCGCAAATCCTATTCCGGAAATCTGGCCTTGGGAAGCAGAAAAAGCTGGAGCAAAAATAGTAGCTACAGGCAGAAGCGATGTCCCAAATCAGGTTAATAATAGTCTTGGATTTCCAGCAATTTTCAGAGGAGTTTTGGATGTCAGAGCAAAAACTGTAACAGATGATATGTGTATTGCAGCAGCCACTGAACTTGCATTATTTGCGGAAGAAAGAGGCATTAATGAAAAAAATATACTTCCAACAATGGATGAATGGGAAGTATTTCCAAGAGAAGCGGTAGCTTGTGCTATAAAATCGATTGCTCAAGGAGTTGCAAGAATTAAACCGAGCAGACAAGAGCTATTAGAAAAAGCAACAACTATAATTCAAAACGCTAGAAATTCAACAAAAGTTCTAATGAAAAATAAGCTTATAAAACCACTTAGCAATAAATAGAAACTATGCTAGGTGAATTTTACCAATTTTTTTTTACTTCTTACATGTGCAAATATTAATTAATCCGAAAAATGGACATAAATATTCAGGGAATTAAAATGCGTCTAGATTATACAATGTACATATTAGGTGTTTTTCTTCTAATTTTAACAATAGTACCTTTTATTGTTGAAATTCAAGGAATTGATGATAATATAAAATTAATTTGGGTTATTTCATCTGCTATTCTTGGTGTTCTATCTTTCGCATTAGGCTATTCTCAGAAACCGAAAACAAAGGCACAAGCTTGCCAAATTGAAGAAACCTCATGTAAAGATGAACCAAAATCTTCAATAAAAGAAAATGTTGAAATGAAAGAAGAAAATGAGTTTAAATCAAAAAAAACAGAGAAATATAGTTCATATAAAATAGAGATTGATTTAATTAGAGTAAAAGGAATTGGTCAAAAAAGAGCTATACAATTAAAAGAGATTGGAATAAATACAGCCAATGATTTAGCTAATGAACCTTCAGAAAAAATTGCTAAAAAGCTAAACATTTCTCCTAAAATAACTAAAAAATGGAAAAACGACGCAGAACAACTATTAAAAAATACTAAATAAAATTTTTATAAAAATCACATTGGCAGAATTCTAACGATATTCCTTTTTTCGAGACGTTTTATAGCATCATAACATTCTTCTTTTTTTCCATCAAGATTTAGATGATTCACTATTTCCTGGATAGACGAAGCAGGTTTACCAAAATTTTGGCGATTGTTCCGAAGATAACCCACTATTAACCTCTCAAGCTTTCCGCAACGCCAAGTTGTATTTCGTATTAGAACAACAAGAGCCATAAGAATAGGTTTTTGATTATTATTGATATCCTTAAAGCTCCTCAGATCCTTTCCCCTTGATATTTTATGTTTAGCAGATTTTTAAACATTATTTTATATTTAAGATAATAAAAAGAAAATCTTTGATTGCAAGATTAAATATTGATTACGGTATGCAATTATGTTCAAATTGCATTGCGTTTATACAAAATATTTCAGTAATTTTAATAATATTTAACCTCTATGATTTATGTATTTAGAATTAATTTTTAAAAAATAAAATTGATTTTATTTTTATAAGATAAAGTTGATAATTAAAAATCATTTTATCATAGGTGAGTCTAATACGCTTTTTTCCTTATTTGCAAGCAAAGGTTTCAGATTTAGTAGTTGTTGACCTATAAAACTAAAGAAAAATCTTAGCCATAGAGTTATAAGCCTGATCAGTATCGTTGCAGTAGCACTTAATGCTGGTGGAACTCCAAAAGCTGTATACAATGCTGTCATAGTTATTTCTGGAAGACCAACCTCGAAAGGAATTCCAATTGGAGTTGCTCTTACAGACATAACAATACCAGCTGTTACAAGAATTATAGACCATGAAATTGGGTAATTTAATGATAAGAAAACAAGATAAGGGATACTCAAAGCAAAAATCCAAGTTAAAATTAAATATCCAAAAGATATTATCAAAGCTTTAGGATTTTTTCTAAATATAACCATGGAATCATGAAAACTTCTCGCCATACTGATTGCCAAATCTCCTAAATGAGATACTTTATCTTTCCATCTTTTTGGAGTGAAGTTTTTGATAATATTAATAATGTAAGTTAATAATTTTGAACTCCATTTTTCCCTAAATGAGATAACAAGTATTAAAACTGCTCCAAAACTGATTGAGGCTGTTAAAAAAGATACAATATTCCGAACCAAGGTATCAATGTGACCCTCTGTGTATAATAAGCTCATACCTCCAATCAAAATAATCACATTCATCATCATTCCCAACATCCTATGGGTGACCAGTGAAGCTACAACTCTACCACATGTATTATTGCCTTTTTCTTTTGCAATCAAGTATATTCTCATAGCTTCACCACTAATAGATTCAGCAGGTACTAATGTGTCAACAAATATTCCGCTCCAAACCAATAGATATGACTTTATAACTGAGAGTTTAACATCAAGAAAATTAATTAGAGCTCTCCAAGAGAGTGAGAATAAAAAGACTTCAAGCAAACTTATTATCACCGCAATTAAATATACATAAAGGTTTACTGATTTTAATTCTTCAAAAATAGCGCCTATGTCTACCTGAAATATGAAAATATAGATTAGAAAAGCAGCAATGCCTATTAACGGCATCAATAAAGTTTTTTTTCCTAAATTAGTAGCAGGAGGCTTAGGTGGGCATTCTATTGTATTTACACCTTTTTATCGGAAGGAAATAGCTGTATACTATTATATATTTTATCTAGGTACTCAATTTTAAAATGAAAAAATTAGTTAATAGAGAATCGTAACAAAGCAACAATCCCACCTAATCCTAAAAGTTTTTTTCCAGCTTCATGTTCTGTACTAATAATGAATATTCTTCCTTTTTGATCTTCTACCTTCTTCATTAAGTGTTCTAATTTTCTTCTGTTAATTTCTGACGATTCTCTTAGTAAGCTATCTGCAATCACAATCTTATCTACTGCTCCTAAAATCGCAGCATTTTGAACACAGTCAATTCCATAGGAAATAGTCTTCTCTTCTTTGCCTAATCTACTCATTATTTCTTCAATTATTTCTGTCTCTTCCATAATGCGCAACTTATTTGAAGCTTTATGAAGAATCCCAGATCTTAAAGCTTCAAAAATGCCTGAAGATCCTCCATTATTCACACTTTTTATATCTACAATTGCTTTTGATATTTGTGGGGATTCTTTTAATAAAAAAGCAGTAAAATCATTTTTTATAAAGCCTACACCAAGAAGAATTATAGAATTATTTGATGCCGCTCTTATTTGCATAATGCTTGATAATACTTTCTTGAAATTTTCTGTCATTGCTTTTTTTCTATGTTCTGGATTGCGCTTTCCTGGTAATCTTATTCTTTCTTCAACTTTAATATCTACGCCATATTGTTTTGTTTGAGCAATAGCAAAGCTTTCATCATCAATGGATACAACGATGATTGATTTTTCGGTTCTAGTTGCTTTTTTTAATCTATCTATGATATGCTTAGGCCATGTTTCCTTTACTATGGTAACAGGTTTATGTAAAGAAACAACTATTGTGTGATGAACACCAGTTGGAATTTTTTCTGGTGCATGACAAATTGTACCATGAATCCTCAACCTTCCTAAGAATCTATCCCAAGAAACATAATCCACCTTCACTCCTATAAATGCTGAAATTCTTTCACCACTTTTTGGTCTTGAATAATCTGAATCTGACTTTATTGCTCTCGAGGAATAAGCATAAACTTCATCATTCCTATAAATAACGTTATAAAGATGCCAAAAATCATCCTCTGAAGTTGGAATTAATTTCACAAAATTCTTTTGCAAGTTCTTTTCGATAATTTTCAATCTAATACCTAACAATAAGAATTATGAAGATATGTAAATAGATTTCACATAGGTTTTATTTCGAATTTCTTAATTCAAATAGAAAAGTCTATAATCTTCTTTTATTTCTCTTTTTGAGTCCAAATAATTAAAGGTGTAATTATGCCTCTGGCTGAAATGGTGTACAAAAAAAAAGAAATAGAAAGAGGATATAACAATAGGACACTCTATGTAAATCTTTCAAAAATGATAATTCAAAATAAGCAAGTTACAAAAAAAATGAAAGATGTTTTTACAGGAGGTCGTGGATTCAATTTATGGTTAATGTGGAATAATATTCCCAAGAATAAAATAATACAATGGAACGACCCTGAAAATGAAATCTGTTTAGCAACTGGCCCTCTTGGAGGAATTCCTGGATTTCCTGGAGGAGGAAAAACCATCGCTATGAGTATTTCTCCACTCACACATACGATAATTGATTCAAATGTAGGAGGTTATTTTGGACCATATCTTAAATTTTCAGGATGGGACGCGATTGAAATTCAGGGAAAAGCTGAATCAGAAGTTTATTTGTTTATAGATGGAGACAACCAAAAAATTACTGTTGAAAATGCTAGAGGATTACCTTCAGAAACTAATCTTATAGTTGATTTATTATCAAAAAGACATAGCTCTGAAAATCCATTTTATATTTCCTTTATTTCAGCAGGACCAGGTGCAGAAAATACACTTATGGGATGTTTAAATTCTTCTTGGTATGATACAGCAAGAAAAACTCATCGATACAAACAAGCTGGTAGAGGTGGTATAGGAACAGTTCTTAGAAATAAGAAAATAATAGCAATTGCAGTCAAATATTCGCAAAGAATGGCATTAGAAAAAATTAATGCCGCTAATACAACACTAGTCAAAAAAATCATAAATGAATATAATGATGAAATTCGAAAACTTGACCCAAAACAAAATGAAATGTCAATCGTTGGTACAACTCACTTAGTTTCAATAATGAATAAGTTTGATTTATTGCCTGTACACAATTTTAAATTTGGTAGTCATAAAGATGCTGAAAAACTAGGAAGCGAAGTTTATAGAAAAAAATTTCATTCTGGATATGCAGGTTGTTGGCTGGGTTGTTCTCTCTCTTGTTCTCATGCAGTAAAGGATTATAAACTTTCAACTGGTCCTGATAAAGGAAAGATAGTATTTGTTAATGGTCCCGAATATGAAACTATTGCAAGCTTAGGAAGTAATTGTGGTATTTTTGATGCTGATTATGTTATTGAAATGAATTATTATTGTGATGATTATGGATTAGATACAATAAGTTTAGGAACCTCACTGGCATTTGCTATGGAGTGTTATGAAAAAGGAATTATTGATAAAGAAAATACTGGTGGATTGGAATTATATTTTGGGAATAAAAAAGCTGCTTTAGAAATCATTCATCAAATGGCAAAGGGGGAAGGTTTTGGAATGATAATAGGGAAGGGGGTAAGGCAAATGAAAAAATTCTTCAAAAAGCTTGGAGGAAACTTGGATTTCTTAAATGATATTGGTATGGAATCAAAAGGTTTAGAATTCTCAGAATATGTCACCAAAGAGTCTTTAGCTCAACAAGGGGGTTACGGCTTAACCTTAAAAGGTCCTCAACATGATGAAGCCTGGTTGATTTTTCTTGATATGGTTTATAATCAAATTCCTACTTTTGAGCAAAAAGCTGAAAGTTTACATTGGTTTCCTATGTTTAGAACATGGTTTGGTCTTAACGGTTTATGCAAGCTTCCTTGGAATGATGTAACTCCTGAGGGAAATGAAAAAAATAAGAACCCTGAAAAAATTAGTTCTCATGTTTCAAATTATCTGAATTTATTTTTTGCTATTACTGGTAAAAAAGTTGCTGAACAGGATTTAATATTAATGAGTGAAAGGGTGTATAACTTTCAAAGAATCTTTAATTTAAGAATGGGTTATGGAACAAGAGAACATGACACTTTACCTTATCGAGCTATGGGACCTGTAACAAAAGAGGAATATCTGAGCAGAAAAGAAAGATATGACAATCAATTAAAAGAAAAACTTGGTATTAATCCTAAACTTCACTCAGTTGAAAACAAAATTAAGTTGTTACGTGACTTTCGCATAAAAGAATATGAAAAACTTAAAGATGCAGTATATAAAAGACGCGGCTGGAATGTTAATGGAGTTCCTACAATAGAGAGAATAAAAACTTTAGAAATTGGTTTTCCAGAAGTATTAAAATTAATAACAGAATGATTTTATAAAAAATATCTGATAAAAAATCTACTGCTTGCATTTCTTCACAAAAAACAGAGAATCGTTTATTGCAGATTAATAGATTTTTTTAAAAACTTGATATAAATTGAAATGTTATCTCGAATTGGATCGTTGCTTATATGTTTATTAAGAAAAGGAATTATTAACTCTAAATAAATCATTAGTCTATGAATAAAAATAAAAATTCTTATTAATTTTTTTAAAATTGAATCAAGAATGGCTTAAAAAATTATTTTATTTTTCTTTCAGGATAGTTATATCCTAATTAATAGATCGAAAAAAATCGAAACTATATAATATAAATTAAAAATTTAAAAATATATATCATTCCTTATCTGTTTTTAATTATAATTGTTAATAACAAAATTTTATTTCATATTTTGATAGAAAAAATAAAAATATTTCTTCGAAAACTTTAACTTCGCTATTCATAATTTCCAAATTAATTTTTATAGATTAACACAAAACAATTAGAAACAATTTTATAAAAATTAGATTTTTCTTAATTTATTAAAAACCTTTGCCTTTATTAATTAATTACTTTAATTGAGGTTTCAGAAATAACTGAAAAAGAATTGGCTCTTTCAATCTTAAAATCAACTAAAAAAAATCCAATTGAGCTAATTAAGATCATAAAGGACATGAGAATCGATGCCGATAATATAATGTGTTTTCTTCGACAATTTCAAAATAAAAATCTAATCGCTATAAAAGACAATATCATCAAAACAAACAGTTATAATAGAATTATGTTAGCTGTCAGAGCAATAGAACTAGGAGCAGATATTGAAAAAGTTACTGGCCTGCTACACTGGAAAGAATTCGAGGGAATAGCAAGTCTAGTTTTAGAAAGAAACAATTTTATAGTGAAAAAAAATTTTAGATTTACTTATTTAAAGAAGAAAAATGAAATAGATGTAATAGGTTTGAAAAAACCAATAATCTTATGCATAGATTGCAAACATTGGAAAAAGGAATTAAAATTTTCATCTTTAAAAAAAATTGTAGCTAATCAAATCAAACGAACAAAAAATTTGATAAAATTCTTACCAAATATTTCAACAAAAATTGAATGCACTTCATGGGATTATGGGATATTTATTCCAGCTATTTTATCACTTATCCCAACTCGGCATAAATTTCATGAATCAGTTCCAATAATTCCAATTTTGAAATTTCAAGATTTCTTAAATCAAATGCTTGGAAATATGGAAAAAATTCGATTATTTCAAAAATCTTTTCATCATCTGGACCAAAACTTTTAGATATAAAAATTAATTATTTCACAGTTAATTCACTTTTCATCTAGATTTTTTTCTATTTTAAAATTCCCACGATCACGTTTCACTATTCTCATTTTGTCAGGTATTTTATTTTTTTCCCAAGTTTTCCAATTTACTTCTTTAAATAACCACTTCTTTCCTAAATGCGCAGCAATTATTGCATGCTTAAAATCTTGTTTTATAGGAAAAAATTCACTAAGAAATCGAAAGAGTTTATCAATTTGTTGGTTTGGAAAATATGCGTAATAGCTAGAATTCTTAACTTCAAAAGCAAATATGTGTTTACCTTTTCTAGCGATTACATCAGGCAATGGGCTTAAACTAGGCGCGCTTACAGGTACTCTTACGGCATTATATCCGTTTTTTTTAAGGTTTTTTACAAGAACTGTTTCACTATAAAACCCTCTTTTTCGCCATCTGCGAAGCCTAATTTGATCATTCTTATTTTTTACCAGAATTTTTCCCCAAAACTTTTTTGTTAACTAAAGAAATTAAGAACTGACAATTTAAAAATAATGCTGATAATTTGTTAATTTGCCTTTCATTCTTGCATACTTTTGTTTGGTGATATTTAAACTGCATGTTAATAGTTTGCTCACTGATACCACCAACATGTATATCATAATATGGTAAGAAAAGGCTTTTTGTATTAATTAAAGTATATAAATAAGTGAAAAACTTATTTTGAGATAAAAAAACGTTCAAAAAACCCTATTTTTTTACAGGATATAATGAAAAAGTTAACTAAAAAACCTAATGCAACCAGAATTTAGTATAAAAAACTAGAAGTTTTGTCATAGTCAATAATGATTAGTAGGTAATCGTACAGCAAAAACAAGATTCACAATTAAATTAAATCAAATAACGGTTTAAGAAAAAATTTTTAACTAAAACCAGAATTTAAAATAGTAAAAAAAAATCGAATAATTTTCGAACACTATCACTAAAAGTTATCATTGGAGTTTTTCGGCACTATTTATATGAGGCCTTGGTAATCTCCATGAGAATGCTCTTAAGAACTAGCAAAAAAGCTAAAATTGAGCTTATTTGGAGAATTTAAGGCTTTTTTATGAAAATTAATTTTCTAAAAGATTAAAAAAAATATCTTGTTTATTCTAGTTTTTATATTCGAATATAAACGGGTGTTATTTAAGTTATTTTAATTAAAATATTTGATATTTTTAATTATTTTTAAGAAATAGTCCAATTAAAATGACGTAATTTTTTGATATAAATTGTATATATTCAATATTAAGAATATTGTTGTTTTTGAAATAACTGCTTTTATTATTTGACACATGATCTTAATAGTCATTGGAGAGAAGAATTTGTCTTTTGAATATTTCGGTTCAGGCACTGAAACAATAAAGTATACTATAAAAGAAAGCAATCTTAAAATTCGATGGAATTGGGGAAAATTCAAAACTACGGAAGGCTTTCCTTTAAGCGATAGTTTATTGAGTCAAGTTATAGGACAAGAGCAAGCTTTGGATGAATGCTTCTTATGTTTAAATGAATGGGTTCATAAATTAAAGAACTTTGAAAACACAGAATGGTATAGCAGTTGGAATGATCCAACTGAAGATAAGCCCATGGCAAAAACCAGTATAAGTCCAGGTCCATATTTACTGTTATTAGGAGATCCTGGAACAGGAAAATCCTTGCTTGGACGGGCTTTATCTGAGAAATTAACAACTGTATACAAAGAAAATGGAATAGGATTATTTGATGTTTGTACTTGGAAAAATAAAATTTTACCAAGCAGACCAAGAATTTCAATTCATAAAGCGGGAACAGGAAAAAAAATTATAAGAAAAGAAGAACTTAAAGAATTAAAACGAAAATTTTTAACGAAAGTAGGATTGCGAGCTATCCAAATTTTTATGCTTGGTTTAGGACTTTTTCTTATGTGTCTTGGTTTCTTTTTTATGATTCAAGCCTGGCAATCTTGGACTGAAAATCAACCTTATTTAGGCGAATCAATTCAAAGTTTCTACAATAATAATTTCTCTGAATATTTTATTGCTAGATTTATCAATTTTGTTCCTCTTACATTTATTCCTGGTGGAAGTTTAATTTTCTTTAGTGTTTTTATTTGGTGGTTTTCAAGGTTAGGAGGATTAGGAAGTTTAAAAGGTACAGGAGGCGCTAAGCAAAGCGATGTTCCAAAATTAATTGTAGATAATGGATTAAAAAAAGCTCCTTTTATCGATGCTACTGGTCATAAAAGCGCACAGTTATTCGGTTCAGTTGCTTGGGATCCTTATCAAACTGGTGGATTAGGAACACCTGAACATCAAAGAGTTACAGCTGGAGATGTTCATCTATCTTCTATGGGAATTTTATATATTGATGAAATTAAGAATTTGGATCAAGAAGAGGCTATAACTTTACTTACAGTTTTAGAGGATGGACAACTTCCAATAACTTTGCGTGGAAGATGGGCAGCAGGAAATAGTTCAGCTATGGCAGTATCCACTGAACCAGTTCCATCAATAACTTTTCTTGTTGGCGCTGGAAATTTTGATAGTATTGGACAAATTCATCCTGCTTTAATGGATAGAATTTATGGTTATGGCAAAGTTGTAAAAATGAATAATGATATGCCAAATACAATTGCAAATCGGAGAAAATATGTTCAATTTATTGCTCAGGAAATCAATCGATTTAATCTAATTCCTTTTAATAGAGAGGCATGCATAGAAATAGTTGAAGAGGGAAGACGAAGGAGCAATAAACGTGAAGCTTTATCCACTAGATTTAGACCTTTGATATCTATAATAAAAACTGCAGGAACTTTAGCAATATCCGAAAAATCAAAAATAGTTAGGAAGAAGCATGTTCTGGAAGCTTTAAATGAACATTGTAAAACTATCCAACAACAATTATTAGAGCATGAAATACATGAAAGAGGAAAATTGCTAGAAATTCAAACTAAAGGCGTTAAACTTGGACAAATACATGGATTAGCTGTTGTACTTGATCCTTATAGTGGTGAGAAAACTGGTAATATACTTGGTGTGAAGGCTCAACTTGTTAAAAAAACTGAACTTCCTAGAGATAAACCTCTTAAAGGCTATTATGATGTAACAGGAGTAGCCAAAGGACAGACTTTCATTTCTGACAGCATTTCAAAGGTGAGAAGTGTAATTCTTAGAAAATATAGAGTTGATATAGCCCAAGATTATATGACGCATATAGATTTTGCACAATCTTATGGTGTTGATGGCCCTTCAGCAGGGGTTACTATGGCGATTCTATTGTGTTCCCTTATAGAAGGAAGACCTATTCGACAAGATATTGCTGTAACAGGAGAAATAAATTTGAGTGTTAATGGTGAAATTCAAATCACGGCTGTTGGCGGAGTACATGAAAAAATTAAGGCTGCTGAAGCATGGGGATTTAAAAAAGTTGTTATTCCTAAGAAAAATTATTTCCATTCAATTGATCCTAAAGATTATTCAATTGATGTTGTACCAGCAGCCACTTTAGATGATTATTTAAAAGAATGTTTGATCGAGAAACATTTTCTTCAGCTTCCTATAAAGAAAATATAATTGATCAAAATTAAATATTTTTTTTAATTTTTCTTCGAAAATAGCTTTAATCTTAGATTCTGACATTAATAATTTATTTATTTAATCATTTTTTGATAATTTAATTTACCTATTTTTACATTTTTTAATTATATTTTATATATTCGATTATTTTCGATTTTTTTTTGAATAATTATTCAGCTAAAAACTTATTCTATTAAAATTATTTAATCAAATTGAAGAGATTTATTTAAAAAAAAATATACTTCAGAATTAAAATCCTTAATTTTTAACAAAATTGGTAAATAATTTGAAGTTTTAATATCAAAATTATCTAACTATTTATAATTCGAATAAATTCGTATGATAAAAATTATTTTATTTTTTAATCGGATAATTAAAATCTAAATGATCAGTAAATAGGCTATTTTTTAGTACATCTTAAATAAAAAATTCAAATTTATTAAAAAATTTAATATTTGAAGATATGTTTATCTTTTATAGCTTAGCAATCTACTTAATGTATAAATGATGAAGAAAAAAAATCACTTTAACACTATAACAAGCAGAGAAATGCAGGCTTTAGAAATCAATAGTGAATATTATGGGATCTCTCTGTTGCAATTAATGGAAAATGCAGGCAGTGCTGTAGCGAAGGAAATTGCCCGTCGTTTTCCAAAAGAAAACGTAGTTATTTTCTGTGGCTTAGGTGGAAATGGTGGAGATGGATTTGTTGCGGCAAGACATTTATTAGCCTTAGGTTTTAAAGTTTCTGTTATAATAGTAGGAAAAAGTAAATGGATAAAGCATAAATCAACATTAAAGAATTGGATTTCTCTGCAAAATTTTCGTAAAGATCTTGAAATTAAGGAATTTTTAGATAGTTCTGATGTATTAGAAGTTGATTCGAAAATAGTGGTTGATGCTCTACTTGGTACAGGAAGTAAAGGAAAATTAAGGCAGCCAATTCGCAAAATTGTAGAATTTGTAAACTCTTTAGATGCAAAAAAAGTATCAATTGACATCCCCACTGGAATTGATTCAGATTCCGGAGAAGTATTAGGAGACGCCATCAAAGCGAATTTAACGATAACTTTCCATAAAATCAAACAGGGATTACTTAATGCAAGAGAATATTGTGGAGAATTAATTGTAAGCAAAATTGGTTTACCGAATCAAATTGAGAAATTCGCGGGTCCAGGAGACATTTTTTTAGTTAAAGATTACCGAGCCTCAAGCAGTCACAAAGGAGATTTTGGTCGCTTATTGGTTATTGGAGGAAGCAGAGTTTATTCTGGAGCTCCAGCATTGGTTTCTTTGAGTGCTTTGAGAACGGGTACAGATCTTGTATATACTGCAAGTCCCGAAAAAACTTCTTTCGCAAATTCTGCTCTTTCGCCAAATTTAATTACGATTAAACTTAAGGGGAAGCATGTAAATTTAAATAATTTTGAAAAGTTGATTTCTTATATCAAAAATGTTGACGCAATAATTATTGGTCCTGGTTTAGGTTTGCATAAAGAAACTGTAGAGCTTATAGAATTATGTATTAACGAGATTGAAAAAAAAGCTAAACCTCTTCTTTTAGATGCTGACGGCATAAATGCATTTTCTACATTTAAAAGATCTCTTAAAAACCCAGTTATTTTTACTCCTCATGCAGAAGAATTTAAACGATTATCAGGAATAAATTTGCCAGAAAAAATTGAGGATAGAGTAAAAGAAGTTAAAAAATTAGCTTCAGAATTAAATGCAATAGTTTTGTTAAAAGGAGAAACTGATATTATAAGCGATTCCAAAAAAATAAAATTGAATAATACAGGAAATCCTGGAATGACCGTAGGAGGAACCGGTGATATTCTTTCAGGAATTATTGGTGGATTATTAGCCAAAAAAAATGATCCTTTTGAAGCTGCAGTTGCAGGTGCCTTTGTTAATGGAGCAGCAGGAGATTTCGCCGTCAATAAATTAGGATATCACCTTATTGCCACTGATATATTAGATTGGATTCCTTATGTGTTTGAAAATCCAATGAATCATTTTAGGGTGAAAAATATCTATGGAAAATAATCCAAGATTGACTGTGTATCATGCCGATCAATGTGCGCCCAAGAAATGTACAGGATTAAAACTTAAAAGATTTGGATTTGCTAGAATTGTAAAAAAGATTAAATTTCTACCTAAGCGAGCAATTGTTTTAAATCCTTTTTCTAAAATTGCATTTTCCGCTTCAGATAGGAATAGAATTCAAGATTTTGGTTTAGTTGCTTTAGATTGCAGTTGGGATAAAGTTCAAAATGTTATTCTTAAACATGTAAAAGGGACCTCGAGATGTTTACCGATATTAATTGCAGGAAATCCAGTGAACTATGGAAAAACCACCAAATTAACAACTGTGGAAGCTCTATCTGCAGGTCTTTATATTTCAGGATTTAAAGAAAAAGCAAAAACTATTTTGTCTGTTTTTTCTTGGGGACATAATTTTTTTGACTTAAATTATGAATTATTAGAGAGATACTGTTTAGCCAAAAATAGTACAGAAATTATTCAAATCCAAGAATCTATTTCCAAAGATAAATAATAATTATAGAACTGTGTTTTGGAGATGCTTTTGTATACGCAAATACTTGATTTATTATTAAACATATTTTTTAGATCATTAATGTAATTAATCTAATATTTTTATAATTATATTATTGGGCACAAAATATGTTAAAAAAAGAGTATAGCATTCGAAACTCATTTCTCGAATTAGTTTTAGGTGACATTACAGAAATGAATACTGATGCAATTGTAAATGCTGCTAATTCTTCTCTTTTAGGTGGTGGAGGAGTAGACGGAGCAATACATAAAAAAGGAGGACCAAAAATACTTCAAGAATGTAAAAAAATCAGAAAATTTTATTACCCTAATGGTCTTCCAACTGGTGAAGCAGTGATTACTTCTGGAGGTAAACTAAAGGCTAAATATGTTATCCACACCGTTGGTCCTGTATGGAGTGGGGGAAATCATGGAGAATCGCGACTATTAAAAAAAGCCTATTATTCTTCTTTAAATTTGGCTTTGGAAAAAGAATTAACTAGTGTTTCATTTCCATCAATTAGTACAGGTGCATATAATTACCCTGTACAAGAAGCTAGCTATTTAGCATTGAAAACAATAAAAAATTTTTTTTATAAAAATTCAGAAATTACAAAAATTGTTATTGTGCTTTTTTCAAAAAAAACCTTTAATATTTATTTATCAACTGCTCAAATGTTATTTTTACAATAAAAAGTATAAATTGCATTTTCTTACTTCATTAAGTTTTTCGCTTTCTCCAAATCTAGAGGAGTATTAATATTTAAAAAAGTTTGAAGAGTAGGATCATATTTTCTAAGACTATTAGTTGAAATATAACATACATCATCAATTCTTTGTATCATAGCGCTAACTTTTTTTTCTTTATTAGCTATTGCATCTTTTGCTGCAGTAAACGCTATTTTTGTTTTATATACTGCGTGCAATGGTTCAATGTGACCATTAGGCCACCGAGGTATTATTGCATTTTTATCTTCACATAACTTTATCAATAAAAAAAGAATTTTTTTTGATAAAAATGGAGTATCAAAAGGAATAATTAACGAATATTCTTTTTTAGAATTAATTAGTCCTGTATAAATTCCAGCCAATGGTCCTATATCATTGTAGAGATCTAAAAAATATTTTATTTTTAAATTCTTTACTTCCTTTGAATATAATTCAATCTTTCTATTAGAGTTAGTCACAATAAATATTTCATCAGTTATTAAACTAGCAATTTCGGTAACATACATAATTAGAGATCTATTAGCGATTTTAAGAAGCCCTTTATCAGTTCCAAATCTACTTGAAAATCCTCCAGATAGAATAATAGCTGTAATCTTCAATTATGCCCTCACCTAATTTGGATCTTTATGAATTCAGTCGTTCTATAAGGTTTTTCTATATTTTTTAAAAAATCTATATTCTACATGTTTAATAATTCTTAAAAAAGAAAAAAGGAATTTATATTTCGTTTTTTTCGATTCTTGTTGCTATTTCATCCATAATTTTTGTGAATGGATGATTTGGTTTGTCTTCTACAAAAATTAGATTGCCTTGCGATTTTAGCACCTCGCAAAAACATGGTACTAAACCAAGTAAAGATACTTGATATACTTCTTTAGCTCTTTTGTTTAGTTCTTCTTTTTTTGAATCAAGATTTGCATCTAAGATCTTATTTATAACAACTCCAGTCTTCTTTTCAAATAGATTATATAATTCCCTTAACATTCGACTTGTTCCGTTTACATCAGATCTATCGCTAGTTGTAACAACTATAACTAAATCAGCTGATACAATTGCGTTTATTGAGGAGTATTGAAGACCAGGACTTGTATCAAAAACGATAAAGTCAAAGTTTTGTTCTTTTAATAAAGTGTTTCTTAAAGATAGCAATCTTCCTAGAGCGCGCATTTCCCATTTTCTATCTTTTGCAGACATATCTCTTATTGCTTCAGTGGAAGGATTTGCTAGACCAGCAAATAATTTACCTTTATTTAGTCCTTTTCCATTAGTTTCTTGAAGAATTTTATTGATTGTTGATGCTCCATTTAGATAATCATTAATCCATAAGTTGGAATCTTCCATTTTAAGAATTGAAAATAAGCTTGGTGCTCTGAAATCCAAATCTAATATTGCTACTTTTCTGCCGCGTTTAGCTAAACTTGCCGCAAGATTAACTGATAATGAGGTTTTGCCTGTTCCGCCTTTATATGAATGAACTGCAATAATACTTTTCATTTTTATTTATCACTCCTGATTATCTCTATCAGCAAAGAAGTATGCTTTTCTTCCAACTCTTTCTTTTTTCAAATATCCCATTATAACTAGTTGATTTAGATATGCGCTTTCTACAGCACGAGCACGACTAGTTTGATTAGCAATTTCTTGAGCAGTAGCTCGTCCATATCTGCAAATAGTCATTGCGGTTTTCCGTAGATGATCTGGCATTGATAATAAAGTCATCACATCCAATGAGGCATCTGGAAAAGATTGTATTTCTTTTTTATCATGTCTCTGTAGCTCAATCATAACTTCCATTTTATCATTTAATCTCTCAAGATTTTCCTTTATTTTCTCAAGTATGTTTAAAGGTTTTTTGCCAGAGAGAATATCATTTTTTTTCAAAGAGTTTCCCCAAATGTGTTTATCTGCTGTACAAAAAAGGTATCACTATATTGTTTATTAAGTCTTACTAAACTATAGTAATTATTTTAAGCCTTGATCAACTTTAATTAGTAAGCCTAAATAATCATAATTGACCCAGATAAACACAGCTATCAGTAAATAAAATAAGAAAATTATAGTTGATGAAAAAATTTAGAATGGAACTGGCATAAGATTTCTTGATTCTTCTACAATTGGAAGAACTTGCTTTAATTCCCTAAAGTATTTTAATACAGTAATTCCTCGTTGAGTTATAGCGTACACAACTCTGCGTTTACCAATAGTTCTTTCTTCAACTAAATTCTGTTTGATCAAAAATTCTAAGTATTCCTTAAGGACGCTGCAATTTACGTTAGCTTTGTACATCACATGAGTAAGTTTTAGCGGACCTCGTTGTGCCAATACCCTTAAGATATCAACATACATTTCAAGTTTTGATCGTCGCATTTAAAGCCCTCTTTTTTTCTGGTATTCTACGTTATAGTATAAAGCTTTTATGTAGTACAGATATACATTTAGCTCCATCATTTTTTATTCGAGGCCAATATTTAGGCGAGTTATTTTTAACATTTTTAATCTATTTTCTGATGCAGCAATCACATAATCTATCAATATTTCTTGAAATTCTGTCAATAATTCCCTAAATTTTCATAAAAAACTAAAAAAAAGAAGGGGTCTAATTTTTTTCTTTAATAATCACTTTATTTTACTTAAAATTTATTAATATTTACAGATTAAAGCAAATTCACATATTCTTGAAAATAGAAACGATATTAAAAAAAAATAATTATTTTCTAGGACTAAAAACTGAACAAATTAACGTTTATACTAATGGTGGTTTGTAGATCTTTTTTTACTTAAAACTTTATCAACCCAATTTCTAAATTTTTTTGATGGCGGCATCTTTAGATAAAGTTCTTCTCTATTCGCTTCATAGAGTTTATTCTCTTTTGATAAAAATTCGGCTGCTGTAATAATCCTATTTCCGTTTCTTTTTGCTTGCCTAAACAATCTTTTAGATTTATATCTCCAATTTTTATCCCTTAAAATATGATGTTCTATAATTGTCAAAGGAATCTTTCTCACAATTTTTTCCATGTTTTTAATTCCAGAGTTGATTTTTAAATCATCAACAATGTGTTTACTTAAATAAAGAGGAGGACCACCAATCAAAATTAATTGCGGATTATAAGAAAGAATTTGATTCAATATATTATCAGACATGGGCCCTTGAACATCAGGTGCAAATATAAATTTTTCATTTTCAAATTTAACAAAAAGCATAATTACCCACCCCAAAGAGTTATCTTCTGGTCCATGAGAAACAGCTTTTGAAAATTTTAATTCTGTATCCTTCCCAAAAATGAAAGTTTTATCATCCGCTATTTCAATTGATTGAAATTTATTAGATAATTTATTAAATTTTTTTGCACGTTTTTTTTGTTTTCTTGTAATATAATCAAAAGGCGATTTTACCAATAACCGTTTTCCGCTATATACTCTTTGGGCTGATATTTCAGCCTCCGTCCAATTTACTATCCAATCCTCATGTGATGGTGTAAAGTGATCATAATGATAATGGCTTATGGTAATAATTTTTACTTTTTTTGCAACTTCTTGAATTCTTTTTCTTAATTCAGCAATAGCTTGATATTCTAAAGGATGAGGCATTAGATTGAATCGATAAGGACACAGAGAAATCCCTGCATCCAATAAAATACTAATATCTGGAGTTTCTACTAGACTGCACATTGACCTTACACCTAAGCTTTCAGACGCTATTGGCAATATCTTTATTTTCTTTAACACAAGTTTTCGCTCAATAACAATAGTAAAAAATGCTTATATGAATTAACATATTATACAAAAAAATAAATATTGGAATATTACTATTGAACAATACTCCAGATAGAGCTTTTTATTATATTTTTTCTCATATTACGAAATTAACTAATTCTCCAATTTTTTTTCCTTTAGCTTTTTCAAAGGCAAGTTGAGCTGTCACAGCATCTTGGATAGCTAATCCAGTTGACACAAAGACGGTAATTTCAGAATTATTTGTTCTTCCAGGTTTCAGTCCAGCCACTATTTCCCCTAATTCACCATATACATTGCTACTGTCTATTAACCCTGAATGTAAAGGCACATTTATTTCACCGCTGTGGGCTGCTTGGTTCCAATCGTCTACCACAATCTTAGCATTAGTTAGAATCTTGGGATCTAATTCTTGTTTTCCAGATGCATCTGCTCCAATACAGTTTATATGGACTCCTGGAGAAAGCATACTTTTCTTCACAAGCGGTATCACTGATGGAGTTGTGGTTATAATCAAATCCACTTCAGAAGTTGCTTCTTTAATTGATTGAGCTGAAAAAAAACGGTATTTTTTTCCATATTTTTTTTTGGCTTCATTTATAAAAGCAAGTATACTTTCTTTGGTTCGACTCCAAACTTTTATTCCCTCAATTGTATCAATTAAACTTAAAATAGCTAATAATTGGGTTCTCGCTTGTATTCCAGCTCCAATAAATCCTATTCTTTTGCAATTTTCTTTAGCAAGATATTTCACAGCAATAGCTCCAGCAGCTCCCGTTCGCATATTAGTGATAGTTGTCCCACCCATTATTGATAAAGGAAATCCTGTTTTTGGATCAATTAAAATTATTGTAGCCATTACTGTGGGAATTTTATATCGGCTTGGATTATTAGGATGTACATTCACAATTTTTACTGCAGATATTTCTAATTTATCTAAAAAAGCCGGCATAGATCTTAAGTCTCCTTGCTCTTTATTGAAATTTAGATAAATTTTTGCGGGCATTTGAATTCTATTTAATCCTTTCTCTCTAAATGCATTTTCTACACTAGTTATCACTTCAGATATTTGTAAAAGATCTTTTACTTCATTATCAGTTAATAGTAAAGTTTTCAATAATTTCACAATATTCGTATCTTTTTATCTTACATTAATATTTTTTTAAAAAAAATACCTATAGTTATTTTTTAATTTTTAAGAAAAATATTTGATAATGGAATTATTACACTCCAAAAGTAAACTTATAAGAATCTGAAAGGTTTAATAATATTCAAAAGAATCTCAATAAATTTACTATTTTTTAAATAAAATTTAATTAGAGAAAGACACAATTCAGATTCTAGGCGATGACGACTCTGGCCCCGAAGACTTATTGGATGATTTGGATCTTGAGTGCGAACAGGCATTTGGAAAATTTCAAAGTTAAATATTCTGAATGCCTGTTAGGAGCCTTTATTATTTAATTTATTATCTTTTGTTTTCTCCTTTAAATCTTCCAATGTATAACTTTTTTCGATTGATCTATATGTTTAAAGGCATATTATAAATGCACAGAATTATTAAATTCATATATTTTTTCAATTCCAAAATAATTAATATTAATGTTTATTTATTTTTTATAAAACCTAAGTTGTAGCATTCAATATAAAAGGTAATATAATTGACCAAGTTATCCATGAAACCATAAGATCCACATAGAAAGTAGTCCAATCTAGTCCAAAGGATCCTAAATAAATAGCTGAAAGCATAGCTAATATGAAAGCAAAAATAATCGAAAATAGAATTAATTTTTTTTTATTAAATTTCACAAATTATTATTATTCTTCTTATTATTAATGGCTTTGAAAAAGAAATTATGTGTATTCCCTAAACGTATGATCGCATTTGGTACAACGCATAAATTGGGTTGAAGATTCGTCTCCTCCCCTAGTTTGCACCTGCCAGACATATACTTTTTTATTACCACATTTAGGGCACTCAATTTTTAATGTTGGCAGTGTGTTCAATTTTTGCTCCTCTTTAGTAATAACCGTTACATATTTCTGAGGATTTTCTTTATGGTTTAAGACTTTCTTTGTTATAGCTTCTTTCGTTTCCTTTTGAGAGTAGCCACATTTTAGGCATGCAAGACTTATTTTAATTTTTTTTTCACTTTTTATTTTTTTTGGTGTAAGTCGAGATCCACATTTAGGACAGAATTCCATTATTTAGCGCCTTTTTCTGATTACTTATTAGCAATTAGGTCTCTTTTAAGATGTATAGAAAAATATAAGTTTTTTGAATAAGTAATCTATGTATGATTAATTTATGATCACGATCAATAGATATTAATTTTATAATTTTTTTTTAAATAGAATCTTTTAATTTTTAAAGTTCTTTCCATAAATTTAATTTTTGTTTCTTTAGATCATTTCTTTTTCGTTGTAAAAATTTATACACCGTTGTATGTTGACTTCCATTAATTATCATCTGGATTGCATTTCTAGCTATTTCTAATTGAGTGAAGGTTCCAATTATTCCGATTGTGTGACCATATATTACCAAAGAGGTTTCCGTTAATTCTTCAATCAATCTTCTGGTTTTTCCATTTGATCCAATTACACGGCTTTTCACTCTGCGTATATCTGAGTCAGAATGCCCAAAAATTAAACGCAAGTCCACAAAATCAAAAATTTCATCAGCGTTCCGAATCAATCTAAATGCTTGATTAGGAGCAAAACCTCTACCGATTGCCGAGATAATATCTTTTGCAGTAAAAAGAGTAGAAGGATCAACAGATTTTTGCTTTTGAGTTATTGCAACACCGCCGGAACTACTCTCAATTTGCAGTTCCACATCTAATTTATTTTCAATATACTGCTTAATTTTTCCTTCAGATCCAATTAATACACCAAGTCTTTCTCTAGGAATACGGACAAATAATCTTAAACTAGTTATTTTTATTCACTACCATTTTACAAGCTTTCTTAATAGGATAAACCTTAACATTTAGCCTTTTAAAGAATTTATTAATATTTTCTATATCTCTTTTTAATAATTCATCTGCTAATGGGTGTGTTGAAGGAACTGCTTGAGACATATCAAAAATAACAGGAGTCTTATTCCAAATCATTATATTATATTCGCTTAAATCACCATGAATTAAATCAGCTTTCTGATAGAGGGTTTTTACATAATTTAATATCATTTTATAAATTTTATCTGGATTTTTCGGATAAAAATTCTTCAGGGATGGTGCCCGAATTCCTTCTTTTCCAATAAATTCCATTACTAGAACATTATTTTTCACGGCAATAGGTTTAGGAACACGAATATTTACATTATAAGCTTGTTCTAAATTTCTGAATTCTTTTTTTGCCCAAGTAAAAATTAGAGATTTTGTATCATGTTTTACTCTTTTAAACCTATAATCTCCATGAATATATTTTAGCATTCCTTTCTTAAATTCAGCTGAAGAAGTTAAGTAAACCTTTACAGCCAAATCTTTACCCTTTAGATCTTTACCCCAATAAACTCTTGATTCTTTTCCAGCATTTACCACACCATTGAGCTCCCCTAAAATTCCTTTTTTGAGCAGAGAATATATCACCATGAATGTAGCATTATCAAAAACTTCTTCAACTGTAGCTCGTTCACTAGATATATCATGTTTTAGCATTTTATCTCTTTTTTCGATTGCCCTTTCTTTATGATTAATTCTTTCATGAGCTTTTCTAGACATAGACTTTCATCATCTAATAGATAATCAATATTATAACTACTTTTAAACTGAATAAATTGAATTTATCTCAAATTAAGATATTTAATTATTTATCCACATTTACTATCAATTATGCTTAAATTTTCTTAATCATATGTCATATTAATAACGGAGTTTTGATTATTGGAATACGTTTTTAATGTTCCATATAAAAATAATATTAAACTAAAAAATATCATAGAAAAAATAAAAGAAAATAAAAAATTGCTAACGTATTGGAAGTGCTCAAATGTTATGGCGATTGATCGTATGTCCTATACTGATCATGGTCCAACCCATGTAAAAATCGTGGCTAATTTAGCATTAAAATTTCTCCGGATGCTAATCAATCAAAATATCAAACCTAGTATAGTAATTAATTATGGATTAAAAAACGAAGATGCAGAAGTAGTTGTTGTTCTTGGATCTATCTTTCATGATATAGGTATGATTGTTAATAGAGAAAATCATGAAAAATATAGTGCTTGTTTAGCCTTAGAATTTATTGATAATCTATTAAATACAATTTATTCTGAGGAAGAAAAGGCAATAATCAGTTCAGAAGTACTACATGCTATTGTAGCACATGAAAAGCCAAATAAATCTCTAACCGTTGAGGCAGGAATTATTGGTATTGCAGATGCATTAGACATGGAGGCTGGAAGGGCTAGAATACCTTTTAAATCGGGAAAAGTAGACATACATTCGATCTCTGCCCTTTCGATAGACAGAGTGCAAATAATTGAGGGAATTAAAAAACCTATAAAAATAAAGATTTTAATGTCAGATGCAGCAGGAATTTTTCAAATTGATGAGTTGCTCAAACCAAGGATTGAAAAATCTGGACTAAAAAAATATTTTCATGTTATTGCAGAAGTAAATTGCAGTAATAATAAAAAAATTATTGATAAATTTGAGATATAATACTTTAAATTGGAGATTAATTAATGAAAACTAGAATTGAAATAGATCCCTTAGGTAAAAAAGCAATTCCTAAAGATGCTTATTATGGTATTCAAACCTTAAGAGCAGTAGAAAATTTTCCTGTAAGTGGAATAAAAGAACCATGGATTTTTATTAAATCATATGTTATGATTAAAAAAGCTGCTGCAATCACTAATGCAAATCTAGGTAATTTAGACTTTAAAATCAAAGACGCGATCGTAAAGGCTTGCGATGAAATTTTAGCTGGTAATTTATTAAATCAATTTGTAGTTGATGTATTTCAAGCTGGTGCAGGAACTTCTTTTAATATGAATGTGAATGAAGTTTTGGCTAATCGAGCATTAGAAATATTACAAAAATCAAAAGGGGACTATCTAAGCATAAACCCTAATGACCACGTAAATATGAGTCAATCGACAAATGATACTTTTCCAACAGCAGTTAATATTTCAATTTTATTTGCTCTTCAACCATTAATTCGTGAAATTGAAGAACTGTCAAATGCTTTTAATAATCTAAGTTTAAAACATATTGATGATCTAAAATCTGGCAGAACGCATCTTCAAGATGCAGTACCAATAACCATTGGTGATGAATTTGGAGCTTATTCTTCAGTTTTAAAAAATTCGGGTAATCAAATTAATAAACAGCAAAATAACCTTTATGAAATTGCTTTAGGAGGAACTGCTGTAGGTACAGGAGCGAATACTCATCCTGAATATAAACTTCAAGTTATTAAAAACTTAAGAAAAGTCTGCGGATTTCCGATTAAGGCTGCAAAAAATCCATTTGAAGCCCTTCAAAGTTGCAGATCTGTACAAACAATATCAAGTGCATTAAAAGAGGTAGCTTTGGAACTAATTCGAATTTCAAATGATCTTAGACTTTTATCATCGGGTCCCACAACAGGATTAAATGAGATTACTCTTCCTGCTGTTCAGCCAGGATCATCAATTATGCCTGGTAAAGTTAATCCAGTAATGGCAGAATGTATGAATATGATAGGATTTGAAGTTTTGGGAAATGATTTAACGGTATCATTTGCTGTTCAAGCTGGACAGCTTGATTTGAATGTTATGCTACCTGTAATAGTTCATAAAATTCTTTCATCAATATCAATCTTAACAAACTATTTACCAATTTTTAGAAAAAAATGTATTGAAGGAATACAAGTAAATATTACTCGTTGTTTGGATTTTGTAGAGAATAATCCATCATTAGCAACTTTTTTAGCACCTTACATAGGATATCTAAAAGCAAGCGAGATTGCTAAAAAAGCCTTAAAGGAAGGCAGATCTATAAAAGAAATTGCATTAGAAAAAAAGATCCTAACAAAGAAAAAACTTGATGAAATACTTGATTCTAAAAATTTTATTGGAAAATAGAAAATTGTTTATTAGGACGTTGTTCCAAAAATGCTGAATAACACCATTTTATCTGTGTAAGTTGAATCAGATTTCGCATCAATTTCAATAGCCCAAATAATATTTTGAGAGGAGAGAAGATGCAGCATATCATCATTGGTAAGCCAAATAGTAGTACTATTAGTAAATACTTTTTCAACTGAAGTGGGAGAATAAGTGTTATCTATAAATAATAATCGAATTCTGACTGTTATAATCTCTCCATTTTCGAATAAACCTAAAACTTGTAACTTCGCTTGAAAAGTAGTAATCGTTGAAGGCCTAATATGAAAACTCTCAAGACTTCCATAGTTGTTATTTAATCCAATCTCGATCAACTTATTTTCTTCTTTAAATATTCCGCCTGTACCGGAAATCCAAATACTATGTGGATTATTTATCTTTGAAGTCCAATTCCCTAAAAAAGTAACTCCTTGAGAAAGAATTGGCGCTGGATCAGCATTTTCACCAATATTTATTCCAAATAAATTTTTAGGAATCGATGCAAAAGATTCAAAAACAACTCCCCAAAGTAATGTTTGAAACATTGAACCATCAACCATTAAACCTACTTGATTTGATTGACCATATTCACCAATCCAAAACCTTGATTTTTGTATCTGACTGTCAGAAAATTCAGCTTGATTCTCAATTTTTATACCAATAGAATTATCAGGTAAATTAAAAAAGCAGCCTTTTATCTCTGAGCTTGCATAGGAACCAGTTGCATTTTCAATGGGTGTTTTAAAAATTATAGATTCTGTACAATTGATAAAATGAGAATCTAATATTCGTGTACCTTCGCTCCAAGTATTTGTGTTCGTAACTTCGATTGCTTTATTACAATTCTGAAAAAGCATATCTGAGATAGTAGTTGAAAAAGAGTTTTGGATTCTTAATGTTGTGTTGATAAATATTAAACCTGAAATATGATTATATTGGGAACTTGTATAATTATCACCCAAAATAATAATTTTTTTTCCATTCCCTTCTAATTTTGCACCATGGCTTGAAATCTGAATATTTTTTTTATTGTAAGCTATAATATCTGATTTGAGTGAATATTCGCCATTTTCTAAGTGAATAAGCTTGCCCTTATCGATGGCCTGATTAATTACAAAGGAAGCATCATTTGATACAAATTCAATTTTCCCATTTAATTGATTTTTAGCTTTATAATTTTCGTTATCACTAAAAATAATAAAATCAAAAGGTGAATCATTAATATTTTCTTTGAAGGATAGTCTTAGATCAACAATTAAATATGAATTAATTAAAACAATTATTAATGTTGTAATTAGTATAATAGATATTGAGCGATTAGATAGAACTAATTTCATCCTATTTTCAACCTTGAAATGTAACCATCAATTTATAATAAGATTATGACTTAATAATCCCCTTAAAGATCATTTATTTACTTTCATACCGCTAATGAAATTATTTTGCTTCTGTATAATTTTATTATATTTATCATCCAAAGAAAAAACCGATGATTAAGCCTGCAACTAAACCTAAACCAATAGGTAATATTCCAGTGATTACAGTTATATAATGAATAATTAAGGGTCCATAAGTATCTGAAATACTTTTGAGTAATGAGAGATTTATTGTTAAAAACCCTAAATAACTAAAAATAAGGGTGATTATAGCAAAAATAATTATAATCTTAAAGAATTTTTTGATTAAAAGACCAATCACTAAACCTATAAAAAATGGAATAGCCATCACAAGTATTATAGGTATACCATTAATGTTATTGGAAAAAATCAGGCCAAGAAGCTCATTTAGCATCCTATCACTATCTTCAATATTAAATATTAGACTTTTACAATTTGTGCATGAGAAATTCCTTCAATTTTCAATATAGCTGCCGGGTGTACAAAGCCTTTTTTTATTGCTTTTTCAACACAAATATTTCCCACTAGATTGACTATAGTTGAATTTTCGATCATACTTATTGCTTGTTCCACTGATATTTTTTTTCCATAATAAAACTCATTCGTAATTTTGAATACAATTTTTCCTTCAGTTAAAGTCCTGCCTAGTAGGTTTTCATCACAAATACTCAATAAAACATTCTTGCCTTGCTTTCGAATTTTTACATAGACATCCAATTTCTAAGCCGCTCTAGATTTGCTTTACCGATGAGCGTGCACCGCATGCATTACATTCTAGAAAATGTAAACGCTTTTCTTTTACAATTTTTGTATCAGGGCGTTTACAAACTGGACAAATCACATGAGTTTGTAGATATCTTTGTAATAATCTTTGAAAACTATCGCGTTTGAATTTACCTTGAAAAATTGCCCTTCCGTTATGAAAAGTAGCAGCTGTCGCCATTTCTCTACTTAAAAATTTTAATATATGTTGAGGATCACGATCTAACATATCTGATATTTCTTTGAAATTAGATATTATTGTTCTTATACCAACTGTTGTGATATATATCCTTGGGAGTTCTAATCTTTCCTGTTTTGTTGAAACAGATGGCATTTGTGAACAAGCCCTTTCTAGCAGTTCATCATAATCATACTTCAAATGGTTTCTCACGATTATGAAAAAGAACTGATATAGTAAATAAATATTATTTTTCTAATTATGTTATTTTTATATAATTTGTAAGAATAAACTTCCGATCTAAAAACTATATTTTTTTTTAGCTAGATGATAATTATTTATTGATTGAAGTTTGCAATATTTAGTTAAAAGTAATAAAGAATTTATGTAAATCAAGATAGATGATAGTTTGTGTCAGATCAAAACGAATTTAAGGAAATTAAAAAAATAGAGCAAAATCTATTAGAAATAAGAGAGAAAATTGCATCACAAAAAGAAAATATTATTTTTCTTGTTGAAAAAAGAGATAAGTTGAATAAGAAGGTTAAAGAACTTGCTGAAGAAATTAAACAAAAAAAAGTTGAACGAGACAAACTTAATATTACAGTAAAAAATCTAAAAGAGAAGCGATTTTTTACACATTTAAAAATACAGAAAAAAATTGATTCTATTAAAAAATATAAAAGAAATATTGAACTAATAAAATTAAAAATCACCAAAAAGAATTACCAAGATCTTAAGAAAGAGTTTGATGATATCGAATGGAAAATTCAAACAAATATTCTTGAGTTAGATGAAGAAAAAGAATTAGTTAAACGAGCTAAAATCCTTGGAACGCAAATAGGCAGATATAATAAAATAAAAAAAGAAAAAGAAGAAATTAAGAAATTAAACTCAGATATTCAGAATTTAGATAAATATGCTAATAAAATACATATTGAACTTATTAAAAATGCAACTAAAAGTCAAGAAATACACTCAATAATTTCATTAAAAATTGATGAATTAAAAATAATAAAAGCCAAAGCTAACGATATTCACCTAAATTATTTAGAATTAATTAAAAACATTAAACCTTTGCACATTAAAAAACACGAATTAACTCGAAGAAAAGAGGAGTTTCTTGTTCAATTGACAGAAAAAGAAAAGAGAAAAAGAAAAGAGGTAGAAAAGAATCTTAAGGAAAAAATTAAATCTGATGCGAGGATCAAAATTAAAAATAAAGAAAAACTTAGCTGGGATGAATTCAAGCTACTAACTGAGCTTGAACCTAAAAACAACAAGTAATAATAAATTGGATTTATTTGTCAATAAATAAGGAAAAATTATAGATGACCAAAAAGGAATTGAGAGAAGAAGAAAAGGAGAAACGTATCCTTATTTTGTGTGTAGATAGAGATGGTGATCTAATGGCTAAGGCTGAAATTGAGACTCCGCTTTTTGGTCGAGATTCTAATTTAAATTCTGCTGTTTCTTTAGCTTTGCATGATCCAGAAGAACCTGATGCTAATGCAATGTTTGAGGCTGTACGTCTTTTTGATCGGTTGCAAAATGAAAAATTACCTAACGAAAATTTTGAAATTGCCACAGTATCTGGATTACAAAGAGGTGGAGTAACAGCAGATCGCAAGATAGTTAAAGAACTAAAAGATATTTTAGAGGCTTTTAACGCAAATGAAGTAATATTGGTTTCAGATGGATATTCTGATGAAGCCGTATTACCACTCATAGAATCTAGAGTTCCTGTTTCATCTGTTCGAAGAATAATCATCAAGCACAGCGAATCCATTGAAGAAACTGCTGCTCTATTTTCTAGATACTTACAACTCATTTGGAGCAATCCTCGGTATGCAAGACTGGCTTTAGGAATTCCCGGTCTTTTGCTGTCTTTATTTGGACTTTTTTACATAATGGATTTATTGAATTATTATTTAATTGCAATTACTTTCATTTTTGGGGGTGTGTTGTTAGTAAAGGGTTTTGGAGTAGATAAAACGGCAAAAAATTTTTACAAATGGGCTCAAGATTATTCCCCTCCACCTTTGCCAGTACAAATCTCAAATTACGCAACAATTGCAGGAATATTATGTGTTGTTGTTAGTATATATTTAGGTTTTTCGAATGCATCAATTAATGCGTCTCAACCCCCCCCTATTGATTGGGCTGGATGGCTAGCCGAACTGCCAAAATTAGCTGGTTTCTTCATGAAAGGTTTTATGAACTTAATGATTGTTGGAATTAGTATAATATTATTTGGGAGAAGCATACGCTACTATTTTGAACGAAACCCCAAATTACTAAGAAATGCAGTTCTCATTATATCTGTTGTTTGGTCTCGTTGGATATTAGATGCCACAGCAAATATTCTTATTAGTCCTGCTATAGGCATTGATGATCCAATTTTCGCTAATTTAGTTTTTACAATAATAGTTGGAATTCTAATAGGAATTGCATCAATATTATTGGTAGTAATAATCCATAGATCAAAAAAAGATTTCTTCAAAGGTAATGATAAACAGGAGAATGAATTGGCTGAAGAATTACAGGCTATATAATATTAAAGTATACTATTATTTTGAATAAGCAATAGTAAACTTTAATTGATCAATCAAAACTTTACCTCTATTAAATTTAATTTAAATCATAGTTAAAAGTGCGATTTGAGATGCTAAAGAAATTTCTATCCATAATCGGAGCCTATAAGATTTATGAAAAATGGCTATGGCTACAGATAAAAAATGGTCCAAAACTAGAACATATAGCAATAATTATGGATGGAAATAGACGATGGGCCACTGGAAAAGAACAAAATCCATGGTTAGGACATCAGAAAGGTGCTGATACTGTTGAAAATCTATTAGATTGGTGTGATCAACTTGGAGTCAAGTTTGTTACATTATATACTTTTTCAACTGAGAATTTTAGCCGTAATCCTATGGAAGTTGATAAAATAATGAAAATTGCAGAAAGAAAATTCTGCAAATTATTAACTGATGAACGAATACATCGAAATAAAGTTCATGTAAAAGTTATTGGACGAGTAAATTTACTTCCTGAAAATTTGCAAAACCTTATCTACGAAGTTGAAAAAGCAACCGCAAATTACAATAAACAATTCTTAAATTTTGCTTTTGCATATGGTGGAAGAGCTGAAATCCTTGATGCAACAAAAACAATTGCACAAAAGGTAAAATTAGGAAAACTGAAAATAGAAGAAATTAATGAAAAAATCTTTGAACAATATTTGTATACTTCTCATATGCCAAAACAGGAACCAGATTTAATAATTAGAACTTCAGGAGAAGAAAGATTAAGTGGTTTTTTGCTTTGGCAATCTGCTTATAGTGAATTAGTTTTCCTAGATGTGTATTGGCCAGATTTTCGATTTATTGATCTCTTAAGGGCTATTCGTACCTTTCAGATTCGAAAAAGAAGATTCGGAACATAGAAATTTTAACCTCTTTTTTTAGTACTGATTATTGAAATTACATCTTGATCTTTTAATATCGCGTCTTCTCCTAATCTTAGTTTAGTTTTTGCGCTTATGGCATAAAGGAAATTTTCTCCTAATTCTGTATGAATTAAATATGCAAACTGTCTAGCAGTAGTTCCATAGGGAATTAAGTATGCATCTGGAAAAACTCTACCTTCATGATCTGAGAAATGTTCTAAATCTTCAACTGGATAAACAATTATCATCTTAAGTATTTCAAAGTAGGCTTTGTTAAGAGCTTCTTGAACGCCTGTATAACCATATTTATTTAAAACTTTTTTTCTTATTAATTTAAGTGCATTAAATTGATTCTGGGTTAAATTACTTCTATTAACTACTTTGAAATCAGAATCACCTGGGGTATAATCAATTAATTTTTTTTCAGCAGCTTTCCTCAAAACCAGTTCTGCTTCAGAACTACATGGAACTACTTTATAATTAAGTTCATACAATCTCTCGAGATTTTTTTTTGACTGAGGAAGATCAATTTTATTTGCTGCAATTAACATAGGCTTTGAAAGTTTCCTAAGGCTATCTACTAAAGTTAAAAGATTATCGTCTGTCCATTTTGTTGATTTTTTTGGATTAAGGCCAGAAGAGGAAATAGCATTTATAATATGATTTCGGCTAATTGCTAGACCACTCAATCGGTCTGCTAATAAGTCATATAGATCTTTTGATTCAACTTCTGAGATTCTAGAAATCTTGGACCAATCTTTTTTAATTATTGATAAAATCCAAAGATTGATTTCTTTTTCTAAGAACTTTATATCTTCTATTGGATCATTTTCTCCTGGAGCACATAAATGTCCTTCTGAATCTGTACATCCTGATAAATCAACAACGTTAATTAGAGCATCTGCTCGCCTAATTTCATCTAGAAATTTATTTCCTAACCCCTTTCCTTCCCAAGCGCCTGGCACTATTCCAGCGATATCGATTAATGATACTGGAATTAGTCTAGAATTGTTTATACAAAGAGAATTTCTTGGATTATCAATAACTTTGAATGTACTATGAACACAAGGAGTTCTAACGTAGCCAATTCCATGATTTGATTTTATCGTTGTGAAGGGATAATTTGCAATATCAACAGGTGCTAGTGTAGCGGAGCTAAAAAAAGTTGATTTTCCAGTATTTGGTTTTCCTACAATACCAAGCAAACGAGAATATGATTTGGGCATTTTGTTAATCACTTAATGAAATAAAGTAATTGAAATTAGTTGAACCTTGCAGTTTATATTTGTTGTTAATATCAATTTTTAACTAATCAAAAAAAGTAAAATGTATAGTTCAAAATACTTTAAAATTTAAAATAGAATTTTAGGTCTGATTAAATCAGATTTTTTTTATTCTTCGACCATTATCAAGGTTAGTGTTGATCTTACCTGATCCAAAGATCGAATTTTGGTTGTAACCATATCTTTTAGTTTTTCCATTGATTCTGCCTTAATTTTAGTAATTACATCGTATACACCATAAGAAAAATAAGCTTCTTCTATCCCTTCGATTGTTTTTAATACATTTAGAACTTTATCTTCTGCTCCAGATTCAACATTAATTAATACAAATGCTTTTGGCATAGACATCATCAATTTATTAAAAGAGCAATTGAGCATTAATATTTTTGCGTATATAATAATTAAATTATCAATATTGCAATTTATTTTTTGAAAAAATTACAACTTGGACAAATACAAAGAGTTATATTGATTTTTGTTAAAAATGTTGGTTATTATGAGGAAAGGTTGATGGTGCAAGTGCAGTATATTTTTGTAACTGGTGGTGTTTTGAGCTCCGTTGGCAAGGGTATTTTAACTTCATCAATTGGAAAAATGCTTCAGATAAGAGGTCTTAATCCGACTGTAATAAAGATTGATCCTTATGTTAATGTTGACGCGGGAACAATGAATCCGTATATGCATGGTGAGGTGTTTGTTACAGATGATGGGGGAGAAACTGATTTGGATTTAGGATGGTATGAAAGATTTTTAGATTTAGAATTGAAACAAAAAAATAATTTAACAACCGGGTTAGTTTACAGAAATGTAATTGAAAAGGAAAGACGAGGCGATTTTTTAGGTCGTTGTGTTCAAATAGTTCCTCATATCACAGATGAAATTAAAAATTGTATAAAATCAGTTGCTAAATCGAATAATACGGAAATAATTTTAACTGAAGTAGGGGGAACAGTTGGAGATATTGAAGGATTACCGTTCCTAGAAGCTATTAGGCAAATGAGAATCGATGAAGGATTTAATAATACCTTATATGTCCATGTGGCATTGGTGCCAGTTTTAGATGTAACTAATGAATTAAAGACTAAGCCATTACAACATAGTGTTAATGAATTAAGAAGGATTGGAATTCAGCCTGATATTATTGTTGCTAGAAGTCCATATATGATTGATATGAAAACTTTAAGAAAAATAGCATTATTCGGAACAATACCTGAGGAAGCAGTTTTTTGTTCGTATAATGCAAAATCAGTTTATCAGGTTCCTCTAATTTTGAATAAACAAGGTATGGGTGAGTACATTTGTCACAGATTAGGTTATGCTTGTTCGGAATCTAATAATCGAGATTGGTTTGATTTTGTAAATTCTGTTATTAAACCTAAATATGAAGTTAATATCGCTTTAGTGGGTAAATATGCAGGTCTATCTGATAGTTACGTTAGCATGAAAGAAGCTTTGACCCATGCAGGCGCTGCAATTGATACTCAGGTTTGTATTGAGTACTTAGAATCCGAGAAATTTGAAAAAAATCCTTCTTGTATTGAAGATCTCTTAAAATATGATGGGATTTTTATTCCGTATGGATTCGGATCTAGAGGAAGTGAAGGAAAAATTGATGCAATAAATTTTTCTAGAAAAAATGATATACCATTTCTAGGTATTTGTTTTGGTTTTCAACTAGCAGTAGTAGAGTTTGCGCGTAATGTATGTGGTCTTAAGAACGCTAATAGTATTGAAATTGCTGAAGATTCACCGCACCCTGTAATTGATATTATGCCCGAACAAAGAAATATAAAATCTAAAGGGGCAACTATGCGTTTGGGTTCACATAAAATAGTATTAAAACCTGAAACTTTAGCACACTCTTTATACAAAACTGAGCAAATATTTGAAAGACATCGCCATAGATTTGAAGTTAATTTAAATTACTTGAATATTCTAAAGGAAAAAGGATTAATTTTTTCTGGAAACAGTGCTGATGGGAGAAGAATGGAAATTTTGGAATTGCCTGATCAATACTTTTTCTTAGCATCGCAATTCCATGGAGAATTTAAGAGTCGACCTGGAAAACCTTCACCTACATACTATGGTTTTATTAAAGCCTGCTTGAGTAAAAAAATGGGTAATGCAAAACCCGTCTTTTCGCAACTTTAGTTTTTTGACGCGGTTATGCTAAATATATGTTGCTTTAAGTTTTTTTGCCTGAATTCTAATTAGGGTTTATATAATTTTTTCATAGCAGGTAGCAGTGATGGTACATTAAATGCTATGTCTAAATATGTGATCATTCCTACAAGTTTGCCCTTATTAGTCACTGGTAAATGTTTGATTTTCCAATCTTGCATTAGTTTTGCTGCTTCTTCTACAGTCTCAGATTGTTCAATTACAACTAATGGATTGGTATAAATTTCTCGGGCAATTTTAGTAGTTGGATCTAAACCTTGAGTTAGCATTCGAACAATTATGTCGCGGGTAGTTATAATTCCAGTTGGAATGCCACTTTGTTCAACCATTACGTAGTTTTTATCATTATAAGACATAGCTTGAACTATTACATCTACAGTCGTATAATTTTCGAATCTTTCAATATCAGTTGACATCAGGTCTTTTACTAGTATTTTACTTGTCATTTAAATTCCTCTAAGGCTATGACAAATAGTATTAGTTATTTATCAATTTTTCTGGTATTTAATTAGAAATTTATGTAGGTTAGAAATTGACAGCATCAATTTTACTTTAAAATCAAAGTTGAAAATTATAAAATGAAAAAATATTGTTTTCTTAATTAATAAATGGATTATGTTATATACTTCCCTTTATTTACATTTAATTTGATATGGGAATATAAATGAGCAAAAATAAACCCTCAATTCAAATTCAAAATATTGTAGCCTCAGTATCCTTAAACCAAAAAATAGATCTTCAAGAGATAGTAGAAAAATTTCCTAAAACTGAATACAATCCAAGTGTTTTTCCTGGGCTAGTTTTTCGTCTTAAAAAACCTAAGACTGCAACTTTAATTTTTGGAACAGGCAAAATGGTATGTACAGGAGCAAAATCTGAAAAGGAATCACGAAATGCGGTTAATAAAGTAGTAAAAGAATTGAAAAAAGAGGGGATTAAAATTAAAGAAAAACCAGTTGTTATTATTCAAAATATTGTGGCTTCTGCAACCTTAGGTGGTGAAATTGACCTTGAGCCATTAGTGTATAAACTTGATCGCATTATGTATGAACCAGAGCAGTTTCCTGGTGCAGTGTTTAGAATGGATGATCCTAAAGTTGTGTTTCTCATTTTTTCTGCTGGAAAATTAGTTTGCGTAGGCGCAAAAAAAGAAGAACAAGTGTACAGAGCTGTTGATAAATTAAAAGGAATTCTTGAAGAAAAAGAGCTAATTTATTATCCAGATTAATAATATTTCTTCATTCGTCTTCTCACTGCAGGGTTTATATTTGTTATTTTTTTAAGTGCCAGTTCAAATGTTTCAGAAGAATCTATTTGTTTTTTGATAAAAACTCCAGTTCTTCCAATTTTTTCTCTTCTCTGCAGAGTATTTGATCTATTCAGGACTATTTGAGTTGAAATTCCTAAGTTTTTAGCAACTTGATTTTCTATATTAATTATACTTTGTTCAATGTGACCTATTTTTGTCGGTTTTATCATCATCAATTTTTTATTAACACCATAAACTCGAAGTTTTGAAAGCAGTTGTTTTAAGCTTAGTTCGCCTCCAAATTTATAGAATTCACGATCTATTTTACTTAAATTCATTAAAGGAAAAGAAACTGTTGTAAAATCATCGATTTCAATATATGCCTTCATTGGATGTTTTGGAGTAGCTTGTATCATATACCGATTTCTGATTTCAATTTCAGATTTTTTTAAAGCTGATTCTAAAAGAAAAGATGATATTACTTCAGGAATAACTATATCTATATCACTATTTTTATCTACGTCCCCTCGAGCAACACTACCATATAAAATGCAATTAAAATTTGATCTTTCCAAAGCTAGAAGTATTTTTTTTGCTTTTCCCCTTAGATTTGAGAGTAATGTCCAGTGCGATTTTTTGTAAATTATTTCCTTCATAAATTGCTTTTCTCATTGGTAAAAACTAAATTATTTCATTATCTTTTATAACATAAAACAATATGGTTTATTTAGGTAATTAATCAGCTAAGAAGCAAAAACGAAAAAAAATGAACTATAAAAATAAAACTAAGATATGTACTTCATGTGAATCTAATCAAGCCTTTTTTGCCAGATCATTTTCTGGAGAATTATTATGTAAAAATTGCTTTTGTAAATCGATTGAATCAAAGGTCAAATCAACTATTAGTAAATATAAGATGTTTAATTACGATGATAAAATCGCATTAGCCCTTTCTGGAGGAAAAGATAGCGTAAATCTTTTACATATTCTTTCCAGAATTCAAAAAAACCAAAAAAAATCATCAATAATTGCTATTATTATTGATGAGGGAATACAAAACTATAGAGATGAAGCATTAGATATTGCTATCTCAAACTGCAAGGATCTTGGGATAGATTACAAGATTACATCTTTTAAGGAAATCTACGGTTTTACACTTGATGAGATTATGCTGAGGAGAGATAATGACAAAAAACAATCTTCCTGTGCCATTTGTGGAATTTTAAGAAGAAAAGCAATCAATTATTCAGCACGATTTGTTAAAGCAAATAAAATTGTAACAGCTCACACTTTGGATGATGAGATTCAAACAATTCTGTTGAATATTTTTAATGGTGATCTCACTAGATTAATAAAAGGGAGTCCTGTAAGTCAAGTTTCAAATTCTTGTTTTGTTCAGAGAGTTAAGCCTTTTTGTGAAATTCTTGAAAAAGAAAGCACTTTATATGCTTATGTAAAAAAAATTAGATTTCAAAACCACCCTTGTCCTTATTCTTCAGAGGCAATGCGCAATGATGTACGATTTATACTTAATTATATGGAAGAAAAACATGCAGGAACTAAATTTACCATATTTAGAACCATTGAAAAAATTAGACCTTCTTTAGAACAAACTAAGAGGAAAAACCGATTTATAGAGTGTAAGATTTGTGGTGAAGCATCTTCTTTTGGAATATGCAAAGCTTGCGAGATTCTATCGGGATTAAATTAATTATTTTTTGTTAAATCCTTTCTTTTCTTTATAATTTTTTAATTTTTTGGATGCTTCATAACTATTTCCCGCTGAAGCTATCCTAATAGCTTTATGAATTTTTATTCGAGCTCCACAATAAGTGCAGCTTTTTGTTTTTTGCTTTTCAATGGCCAAAAGCAAGCCTCCACATTGACTACATTCAATAATTATAATAATTGGTATTGTATTTATCTCCGAAAGATTTTTCCACAAACAAGTAGATAACAGTTAGGGATAAGGGAGAATATTATGAGTTTTGAAAAAAGAGAAATATCAAGACAACAACTACTAGAATTATCTTTAAAATTTTTTAAAAAAGAAGGATACAAGTTAAAAAATGAGAAGGTTATATTAGAAGGGTTCAGTGGAATTCCTAGAAGTTTTGATCTAATTGTTCAAAAAGGAAGAAGAGAGCAAGTAGTATGGATTCGTGATTGGAATCGAACGATTGGTATTAATGTAATCATAGGATTAGATACAGCTTCGGATGATATTGGTCTATCTAACCCAATAATTATTGGTGGAAAATTCAGTGATCATGCTAAATCATACTCAAACAGACGTAAAATAATATTATTAACTAAACAAAAGATGGCCAGAAGTTTGAGCTAAATTACTGTTATTTTTTTTAGGTATTGATCGAGTAGGCCTTTAGTTTCTAGCATTTTTAGCCAATCAATTTTGCCAAATTCACATTTTTTCTTATCAAATAGAATAGCTATTATCCAGTTAACAACTTCGTCAACGGTTAATCCTGTAATGTCTAATTCACATATTTTCGATTCTTCAAGTTTGCAAAGAGATTCGATTAAACATACATCAAGGATTTCAGATTCTAGATTTTCCCAAAGCTTATTATTTCTAAATTCTTTTTTTTCCATAAAATTTTTAAGTTCGATTGGATTCCTGCGTAAAACAAATATTTTTGTTACATACTCTTTTGGTACAACTGAAGCTGCATAATGTCCATCTATTATTAGAATATCTTTATTAACAGAATTCACAATTTCTTTAATTTTTTTTCGCATCTTTTCTTCAGCTATAATTGCAGTTTGTCTTTTTTCGTCAAAGCCAGAAATAAGATTGTTACCTTTAGCAAAAGAAGTCAAGTTGATATAAAAAGCATTTAATCTATCTTTCAATTTTTGGGCTATTGTGGTTTTTCCAACTGAAGGAGTACCCGAAATCAAAATAACAGTTTTTTTCATTATTTTTTAATTAATATTAAGAAATTCTTATTGGTTGCGGAACATTTATTCTTTTTGGGGTTGGCGAATTGGTGCGTGGCTTTCGAGCTTCTAACTAAATAGAAGTTTTGAGGAAACTCCACCCACAAGTAGAATTGTAGCCTTTAAAGGCAAGGTGAGAACCTTGGCAACGGAGCAGAAACGAAACGTCCACTGGCATATAGTAATGATGCATACTAAATTGTTGAGCTTGCTATGTGTGAATCGATGAAACGGCCGTCCTGCAAGTGGAAAGGGCAAACGATCGCTAATGACATTCTACAGGAAGGCGAAGGTAGCCCGCTTAGTTAAATGCCACATAAACAGAAGGTGGGTTATGCCAAGACACCAACCCTCTTATTAAACAGTAATCTTTTTATCACTTAAATCACATTATTCTCTACAAGGTTATTGTATTGGAAGCATGGAACTATTGGTTATCTGAACTATCCAATAAATCTGAAGCTACACGCAAAAAATACGCGTTATTCCTTCAAAAATTTGTTGACTATACGCAAATGAATGCTAACCAACTTATTGAGCAACGAAAAATTGAATTAAAAAAAGAGGACTTGCGAGAACAACGAGCAATGGAATCCAGATTAACAGGATTTATTGCTTCTCTTAAGGATCAAGGCTATTCTTCCTCAACATGCAAGGTTGCTTACGCCTCAATCAGATCTTTTTTTGAAATAAACTACATGCCCTTAAGAATGAGGAGAGGATCTTATCCTCAGGGTGAAAGTTTGGGAAGTCGAGTAGCTACAAGGGATCATATTAGAAGAATTCTTTATGATGTTAAAAAATCAAAAGACTACATTAAGTTAAAAGCAATAATTCTTTGCCTAAAAGATAGCGGGTTAAGGGTTAGCGACCTCATTGCTTTGAATTATGGTGATGTAGCTGAAGAATTAGAAAAAGATACAGAATTCATTAGCCTGAACCGAGTCACTATTAAGAGCAAGATCGTTGCTCACACCTTTCTCGGATACGAATCAATAGAAGCATTAAAAGAGTATATTGAAAAGCGCAGGGCAGGAACTCAAGATATTCCGCCTGAAACCCTCACAAAAGACTCCCCATTATTTAGAACGAACTCAAGTGGGAAAGTTAAGCGGTTAAGCAGATCAGGAATCAGCACTACGGTCCTGTTTCATTTCAGAAGAATCGGAGAAAAAGGGTTAAGTGCACATAGTTTAAGAAAATTTCTTCAAACAACCTTAGAGGCTTCAGGCGTAAACTCAAATTGGATTGATCAAATTCTTGGTCATAAATTGTTAAACAGTAGAGATGCGTATAGTAAACCAAGCCAGGAACAACTCAAAGAAGCTTATATCAAAGCATATCCAAAAATAAGAATTTTTAAAAGTGTTGAAATTGAGGAAAGGATCAGTGAGTTGGAACATCAAATTGAAGAAAGGGATATTCTGATTAAAGGATTATTAAACAATGGAACAAATAAAAATAATGAAATTCAGGAGCTAAAAATAAAAGTCAAAGAG
>LFWW01000046.1 GCA_001273385.1 miscellaneous Crenarchaeota group-6 archaeon AD8-1
TAGGACTAAGATCAATATTGTTCCTGTCAATTATGTTGCAGATAAAATAGTTGAATTATCATTTAATGACTTGGCAATTGGATTAACCTTTCATATAAATTCTAGATATGAGGATTTACCAACAGCTCATGAATTAACTGATTTAGTTAGGAAATGGGCTTATGAAAAATTAAAAATTAGATTACCAAATATTAGATTTTTTCCATTGCCAGATTGGATGCAAAGAAGTGTTTTTCGGGTGTGGGGAGGAATAACTGGTAATTCCAAGTATTCAAGGCTTATGGGGGTTTTTTCATACTATTTTAAGAGCAATCAAGTTTTTTTAAGAAATAACTTGGAGAAATTAACAAATAGTTATAAGTTTAATCTTGAAAAAGTTATTTCTCCAATTCTAGATTATGCTGTTTATTATGGTTTTTTGCACAGATCTGGGAGAACAGTACACGAGCAAATTCTATTTAGGTTAGAAGGCAAAAAAATGCCTGTTTGTTTGTTTGATGTAATTGAAGGAAAAATAGTACAGAAAAATAATGAAGAGATCAAATCTGAGATTTTTTCTATTTGTGCAGCATTATCTTTTATGGGCATCAGAAAAGGGGATAGAGTAGCTTTAGTTGGTCTTAACAGTGTCAGGTATTTGGCTTTGGATGTTGCTATTGGTTTAGTGGGTGCTATTAGTGTACCATTGTATTATACAAGTGCTCCGGTCGAAATTGAAAAAATAGTGAAAGCAAGTAAATCGAAGATTCTATTTATTGGAGCTCCACAAATTCTTAATCGAATCTCTGAGTTAAATTTGGAAATTCCCACAGTAAATTTTAGTGCTAAATCAAATGTAAAAAAAGAGAACCTTGTTTCATGGAAGGAATTCATTTCAGTAGACCAGAAAAAAGTTCAATATTTGTTGCCATCGATTGTTTTTTCAGATTTATGTACGATTAGATATACTTCAGGATCTACAGGAGAAAATAAGGGTGCATGTTTTTCTCATGCAAATATCGTTTGGCTTGCAGAGACTGTGAGTTCATTATTTTCTTGGAAGGCACGTACTAATGAGGTGAGATATCTTTCTTATCTTCCTTTAAATCATGTTGTTGTATTTTCTTGAGAATTTCTATGATCTTCAAAAAACACTTGCAAAGGTGAAACCTGTGGTTTTTTTCTCTATTCCAAGGTTCTATGAGAAAGTTTGGGATTCCTTAAAGAGGACAAGAATCGGACAAAGTTATCTTTCTTCAAAAAATAAAATAAAAAGGAGGTTTTTGAGACATTTTGTGAAGAGGGGTTTATTGAGAAAAGCAGGTTTAGATTATTGTGCTCAGCTTATTGTGGGATCTGCTCCAAGTAATAGGAAGTTGCTTTTTTCTTTTAGAGATTTGGGAATAGAAGTTCACGATGCTTATGGTTTAACTGAGGCTCCCCTTGTAACGATAAATCGTTTAGGAAGGAACCATATTGGTTCTGTAGGTCAACCTTTGCCGAAAACAAAACTTAAGATAGCCGATGATGGAGAATTGCTTGTAAAAGGACCTCAGGTCATGCAAGGCTATCATAATGAAGAAAAAACAAATGGTTTTGTAAAAGGCTGGCTTGCTACAGGAGATCTGGGAAAAGTAGATAATAATGGGAATTTAGTTATCTATGGGCGAAAAAAAGAGGTGATAGCGACATCCTATGGGAAAATGATTTCCCCTTTTAAGATTGAGTCAATGCTCAAAGGTTTAGAGGTTGTTGATGAGGTTTTGCTGATTGGCGAAGAGAAACCTTTTGTGAGCGCCTTGATTTGGTCAGCTCAGTCTGAAAAAAATCTGGATAAAATAAAATTAATTGAGAAGGGAATCGTTGAAATCAATAATAATCTTTCTCGTGCTGAGAAGGTGCGAGTTTGGGTAGTTTTGAGAAATGATCTTAGTGTTGAAAAGGGAGATTTAACAGCGAATTTTAAACTTAAACGTTACAACATTTATTCTCGTTTTAGTAGAATTATAGATTCCCTTTATAGTTCTCAGGATATTTCTGATATTAGGATTTTATCTTTTGGCAGGAGTAAGATTGATTAGCCTTAAGTTGTGGTTCGCTAGTTTATGGATGCCAAAGAACAGGATTTTAAAGGAACTCAGAAGAGTTTATTTTGAAACAAATAATGCTTTGGATTCGTTGTTAAAGAAAAATGGTTTCGAAAATACGTTAGATTCAGTTGATTTTGATATGGATAATATTGGTATTGAAGAGTTGAGAAGAAAAATGGCAAATGAACATAATATTAAGGTTTTATCTCTCGTTTCCATTCTTGGCAGGAAAAAAGCAGTATTCCAAGCTCGAAAAGAATTGTTAAAAGTAGGAATTAGATTGGGAAAGATGGCCCGTTATGAGCTTGGAGTTGGAAATAGTATCTCAGATATGTTGAGAGCAGCTAAAATTATGTATCGGATCCTAGGTATTGATTTTGAAATAAAACCTATAACTAGTAATGAGGTTCTGATGTTTGTTAATCGCTGCAGCCTCTCTAAAGTTTATTATGATGTTACTTGTGAGGTTTTAAGCGCAGCGGATGAGGGAGTAGTTCGAGGTCTTAATTCAAATTTTGAAATGTCCTTTGTACAGCGCATAACCTCAGGAGCAGAAAAATGCAAAGCACAAATAAAGATCAGGAGAACAAGTGATTAGAATAATGTCCAAAAAAGTCATTATTGTAGGTTCCGGAGCCGGAGGGTGCGCAGTTGCAAGGGAGTTAGCATTGAAGGGTTTTAATATTACTGTTCTTGAGGCTGGTTCTAAATTTTCTTCTTTGAATCGTGCCTTTAGTTATGCTTATCCATTTTCAAGATTGGGACTTCTAGGTGGCGAAAAAACCATTTCCAAGGTCTTTCCCCATATGAAAACAACTAGAGCCTCTGATAAATTGGTTGTTGTTACCGGACAAACTATGGGCGGTTGTACAACAATATCCTGTGGAAACATTGTTAGAGCTGATCGAGGTTTGAAAGAGATTGGATTGGATCTGAAATCTGAATTTGATGAGCTTGAAAAAATTATTGGCATAGCCCCAATTCCATTTGATAAGTGGCGATCTTTAACCTTAAAAATGTTTAAAACAGCAACACGTTTAGGTTTAGATCCAACACCTACGCAAAAAGCTGTTAATGTGCACAAGTGTACTGGCTGTGGTTTGTGTGAGTTAGGGTGTGCGGTTAATGCAAAATGGGATGCTAGAAAATTTTTGGATAAGCAAATTAGAAAAAGAGTCTCAGTTATCTGTAAAACTGCTGTAAAGAAGTTGATAATAGAAGGCGGGGTCGTTAAGGGTGTTGAGGCGAGAAAAGAAAGAGAAAGTTTAAGATTATATTCAGATATTGTTGTTTTAGCTGCTGGTGGTTTGGGAACAGCACAGATTCTAAAAGCATCAGGTGTCGATGCAAGTGATACATTATGGGTGGATATTGTGTCTACATTAGGAGGCATCTGCAAAGGAGCTAAACAGCTGCATGAACCTCCCATGGTTTGGTATACAAAACATGAGGACTATATTTTGTCTCCTTATATTGATATTTTATCAGTTTGGTTTTATAAACCATGGAGAAAGGTGTCCGTAAATGATCGAGTGGGAATAATGTTAAAGCTTGCCGATTCTGCATCCGGTATGGTAACAAAGGAGGGGGACATCATAAAACAAGTAACAAATTATGAGTTAGAAAGAATTGATGAAGGATTGGAATTAGCTAGACAAGTGATGGAAAATTCTGGTGTGAATGGTCCTTTTGTTAGGGGATTATTAAATGGAGGACATTTAGGAGGAACTGTACCATTAAGAAAAAAGGATATAGATTCCATGAAACCTTCATATTTGCCTGATAATCTTTGGGTTGCAGATCTTTCATTAGCTCCAAGATCTCAGGGAATGCCAACAATGCTTCTTGCTTCTGCACTTGCGTTGAGGGTTGCGCGAAAAATAATTGAAGCAAAAAATAACTGAATTTTAGGGATATTGTTTTTTTAGTTTGTGATTTTATAGATAGGATATCTGAAGTTTATCAATATATGTGATTGGAGAGGAGATAAGAATAAATCCTATAAGCGGAAAAGAATATTCAATTTTTAAGATTATTTTAGGAAATTTATTAATTATTGCTTGGATTGGATTAGGCAGTTTTGCTTGTTGGCTTATTCACCCTATTATTGGATGGGTTTTTTTATTTTCAACTTTATTTTTGGTTTATTTTGTGTTAAGAAAGCGTGGTTGCAAGACATGTTATTATTGTAAAACCTGCACAATTGGATTTGGAAAATTACCTGAACTTTTCTTCTTTGAGGATGGCACAGAGAATGTTGATGTAAAGGGTTTGAAAATGTTTCCCTATATTTTTGTTTTAATAAGTTTTATACCGATAGCTTTTCTTATTTTTTCAATCTTTAATCATTATACAACAATTAAGCTAGTGGTATTAGTGCTACTTTTCGGTTTTTCGATTTTTAGTGGCTTAGTAAGAAGAGAATTATTTATCAAGAAAAAAAATAGTTTTTAGAGGTTCTACAGATAAAAACGCTAATTAATTTGATAATAGGTTTTAGAAAAAGTGATTTTTCTAATAGATAAATATTGTATTACCTGCTAAAAGTTGGAAACATTAAGAAGTGGAAATTTTTAGTTAATAATATTTTAAAAATATCAGGAGTTGGATAAAAGATTGATAAAAATGATATTTTTTCAAAATTAACTTTTATGATTATTGATGACGAATTGGGGTTAGATCTATTAAGTAGAACGTTGTGAAATTGATCTTAAAAATTGCATGGTCATAGGGAGATAATTAGATTTGGAAATTAAAAAAACCCAAGCTAAAAAAGACGATTTTGCTTTTGATAAACGTCTTTATGTGGTTTTTTTAATAGTATTTACTGAAGTTTTGGGTTTTAGTATTGCTTGGCCTGTTGTTCCTGCTTTAGGAAAAGATCTTGGTTTAACTGAATTAGAGATAGGACTTATTCTTAGTGTATTTAGTTTTTGTCAGCTATTTGCTAGTCCAATCACTGGCAAGCTAAGTGACAGGTTCGGAAGAAAACCTTTACTCATTTTAAGCCAAATCAGTACTTTTGCAGGTTTCTTAATGCTTGGATTTGCAACATCTGCTTATTTTTTACTAGCAGCAAGAATAATAGATGGATTGTTGGGATCCAACATGACCGTTAGTCAAGCCTATATAAGTGATATCACTTTACCTAAATATCGAACTAGGGTTTTTGGCTATTTTAGTGGTGTTTTTGGTGCGGCATTTATTTTTGGTCCTGTTATTGGGGGTATTTTAGCTGAGATCAGTTACTCTGTTCCAATGTTTTTTGCAGCGGGAATAGTTCTAATTTCGATTTTTCTCGTTATTTTTTTCCTACCTGAGACAGTTACTAAAAAGCCTAAGAGAGTTTCTATTAGTTTTAATGATGTTTTTCCTGTTCGTGAAACTAAAGAATTTGTAAAAATCTCCAAAGTGAGAAACATTTTGATTATGTTCTTTATTTACAATTTAGGATTTTTCTTGTTAATTTCGAACTTTACATTATTTATGCAAGCTCAATTTGGTATTGATGTTGGTTTAATTGGAGTTTACTTGGGTTGGTTTGGATTATTGAGGGTTATTATTCAAACTTTGTTAATTGTACGCTTATTGAAGGCTTTGGGTGAAGAGAGTATGTTGAAAACAGGAATAATTGCAATGATAATTTCGATGATTGGTCTTGCATTTTCTCCAGATTACATGTTTGTTTTTATTCCTTTGATTTTCTTAGCTTATGGTACGGGAGTTGTTAGACCTGTTATCACAAGCAGGTTGACAAATAGTGTAACAGAGAAAAAAACTGCGACGTTATTAGGTGTTAATAATTCATTAAATAGCATAGCTCAAATTATTACTCCAATTGTTGGAGGATTTATGATTCAATATTTGCCTTCTCAGATGCTACCTTTGGTCTCTGTTTTGTTCTTCTTGGTTATGTTTTTCCTTTCAAGAAATAAAAATAGTGAGTAAGCATCCATGGGATTAATGATTTTAGAAATTCGTTTTTGATCAAGTTTTTTAGATTAGTTTGAAGTATATCCGTCTATTGTTTTTACCTTTGTTCTCAGTTTTTATTAGAGTAATTTTTCCAATCTCTTTTAGATTTTTAACATGAGTGCCTCCATCAGCTTGTTTGTCTAATCCTTCGATCTCTACGATTCTTAGAGTTGGAAGATTTGGCGGATATGCAGCAGCCATTTTTATAATACCTGGGATTTTAAGTGCTTCATCTCTAGGGAGATTGTAAGATTTAACAGGAATATCAGTTCCAAATAAGTTATTGGCTTTTATGAGATATTCTTGCAGGAGGTTTTTATCAAATTTTTGGAGGTTAAAATCAAAACGAACTTTTTCTTCTGAAAGTTGATTTCCTGTAATTAAGGCTCCTGTACCTTTATTTAGGAGTGCAGCTAGTATATGAGCGGCTGTGTGACTTTGCATCAGTTTGTATCTTCTTTCCCAATTTAAGATACATAGAACATTATCATCTGGCATAAGTCCAGCATGATCAACTTCATGTGAGATCTCTGCATTGAACTTACCCACATAAACAACATTATAGATTTCTTTTTCTTTGATTATCTTACCTGTATCGTGTGGTTGACCTCCACCTTTTGGATAGAAGATTGTGTTATTTAGAATCACATATTTTCCCTCTTTGATTGAGATAACTTTTGCTGAGGATTGCTTTAGGTAGCTATCAATCAGAAACAGGGGTTTAGTCAATAAAAATCACCTTTCGAAGCCAAATTTTTCTGTGCAGTTATTCTATAATTGTTGAATAAGCTTTTGAGGATTGCTGCTTATCTTATTTTTTATTTTGAATCTATTATGATTGAAACAGGAAACATTTAATTGGAAAATTAAATTGCAGGTGAACTAATAGATCGAGAGTTAATCTTAGCTACAATACCTCTTCTACCCAAATATGAGATTAAGGAATTTTTAGGTATAATTCATGGTTCTACTCATGCTATTGAGGAAAGATTTGTTTCTTATCCAAATCAATGACAAGAGGCAAGGGGACAGCTTATGCAAACGAGATTGAAAAAGTTAGAAAAGAATCTATAGAAGATTGGAAAGGTGAGGATAGAAAATTTGGGGCTGATGGGATTTTATCAATTGATTTTGAAACTTCGGAGGTTTTAGAACGTTTCATTCTCGTTACAGCTTATTGTACAGCTATTAAATTAAAAAAATAGTTTTCTATTTTTACACTATTTTTTGTGTTTTTGATCATCAAAGATTTTGGTTTATTTATTAAGAGTTTAATAGAATATGTAAAAAAACCAAAAAAGGGGGGTTTTGTAGTTTTTAATTGCTTTCACTTAATGGATTTGCTTGTTTACACGCACAAATCCCATTGTGTGTATCATCTCATTGGGAGATAGGCAAAGTTTGATTTTGATGGGTAGCGTGGTCAAGCAAAGGTGAAAGCACCCTTTTTTCTATAAACTCAAAAAGCAGATCACAAGGTGAACAGCTTGAAGAATAATTAGATTCATCTAGATTTGATTAAATATTTTTAAGAAGTCTTTGTTTATTTTTTTAATAGTTGAGGTAAAGAATAAGATAATGATAAGAGAATTATCGTCTTCCCATTTCCAAAGCATTCTTGAGATTATCAATAAAGCTGCTTCAGTTTATAAGGGGGTCATTCCTGATGATAGGTACAAGAAACCTTACATGTCAGCTGAGGAACTCGAATTTGAGATTGAAGATGGGGTAAGATTTTTTGGCTGGATAGAACAGTCGAAAGTCGTTGGGGTGATGGGAATACAATTCGTTACAGATGTTACTTTGATACGACATGCCTATGTCTTTCCAAAGTACCAGAAAAAGGGAATTGGAACGATATTATTAAGACATTTACTAGGGTTAACAAAGACACAGGGTGTGCTAGTTGGTACTTGGATTGATGCAATCTGGGCTATTAGATTTTACGAGAAGCAGGGTTTTGAATTGGTTTCTCAAAATGAGAAAGATTTTCTACTCAGGAAATATTGGAAGATCCCCGATCGTCAAATTGAAACTTCAGTTGTATTAAGATTTAATAGTAAATCTTGATTTTTATTATGTTTTATGAAATAAAAAGAAAGAGTAATCATCACAACTTTACACTTATCTAAATAAGGTTTACAATTCTTTATTAGTCAAAGGTCTTCCTTCTTACTAAAGGTAGATAAATATTTGGGTTTATTATAGCAAAAATTTGCAGACTCAATAATAACATAATAATTATGAGAGTTCATAGAAAGATGTTCATAATCTTACTAAATCTAATCTTTTTCTTCCTTTTTTATTTTCTCGAAGATTTTAAAAATATCTATTTGTTACTTTACAACCGGAATTTCAAGTAGTTGTGCTAGGATCTCTATTCTTTGTTTTAGTTCCGGAATTTCAGTTTCAAGATCTGAGATTTTGGTTTTTTTATTTTCGATTTCTTTTTTGATCAGTTTTTTGAGTGACAATTCTGTTTCCAATAATTGATCTCTTTCTTCTTGGAGTTCTTTTTCTCGATTTGTAAGAGATTTTAATATTGAGAATACAGTTTCTTCATTTTTTTTGAGATTTTCTTTTGATTTTGGAGGTTTTTCTTGGGTTGTTTTGGTTTGTATTGCAAAAACCTGATTACTGGGACGTTAATGGCACAGTTTATAGTTCCATATTGGATCTGCTATACTAGTTAATTACTTTGTAAGCCCAAAATAACAAGTCACCATTAAATGCAATAAAATCTTAAATATCTATGCCTTCTTACTTCTGTTCTAACTATTTTAATCAACTTAGTTTGTTTTGAATGTTATTGTGGCTTGAATGGTAATTTCTATTTGGAAGTTATTAACTGAGCCGACAAATGTGCCTTTGATTTTCTGGTTTTCAAAGCTACTTTACCGTTTATTGTACCTTCGAAGGCGCCCGTTGGGTCCGTAAGTGTCCATTCTCCGTTATAGGTTCCATGATATGTGTTTAGATCCAACGTTCCGCTTAGAATAGTTTGTATTTCAAAGCCTGAGATTGGCGAGTCTCCAGTACTTACAATTCCTGTTGAGATTGCATCTTGCACGAATATTGTTCCAGTGTTGATGATTTCTTGATTTCCTAGATAGATGTTTCCAGCTCCTAGTTTTGCTATCTCTGTGAAGGTGATTGTTTCTATTTTTGGGTTTTTGGGTATTTTTGGAGGTTTGGGTTTTGGATCTTTAGTTTTTGGGAGAGCTATAGCTGATTCTACAAGAAGCAGCAAAAGAAGTGCTGTTATTAATAGGGTTTTTTTTGGCATTTAGGAAGCTCATTTTGTCTTAAATCGCAAGATATTATTAAAAACTATGGTTTTTGCATAAATATTATAATTATTCTGCAAGAATTTATTTTACAGACTATTTTTTTTATTGGTTTGTGGATAGGTTTTGGTTTTGAAAGAGAATAGTAGCAATGGCTATTTGCGCGAAAAGATAGAATATCGGCGCTACTAAACTTATTATGTTATTTGGAAAAGGTATTTTGATCATGTAGCTTAGAATGAAAATTGATTCTTTTAATAGCGGAATATCAACTATTATTTTTATTATTAGAAGTACTCCTGAAGAAATAGTCAGGATTTTGGCTATTTTTGTTTTATAGGTTTGTTCATCTATGTATGTTTTGGAGAATATTATTGACATAATTAATTGTAGGATTCCAAGGGATAGAAAACAAGCTAGAGTTAGATTGTTATAGATCAGAGAGTTTTGGATTTCTTCAAATACAGTATTTCCCCAGAAACTGGTATTTTTTAATTTTGAATTTAATCCAAAAATTGCTGAAATAAAAAAAACAGAGCTAACTATCAAGTAAAGTATAGGTATGATATTGGGGATTTTTGATTCCAGTTTTTTCGGTTGGTCAACATAGCCTTCTGCTGAGATCAGAAGACCTAGACCTGTCAATATTATAAAAAATATTTGTATTCTTGATACGTATCCCGTTATTATATAGAAAGATATAGCCTGTATACTAAAACCACCAAAACCTGAAAGAACAGACGCAAGAAGAGCAAATCCGCTCAGCAACAATCCTATTGATGCAACATACGTAGAAGTCTTTTTATTCAATACCAGATTTCCTTTTAGGTTATTATTGGTTTTTTATTTTATTCTTTCTTGGATGATTGTTTTTAGGTTTTGGTTTATCCTGATTTAAAAGCTTTAAAGATTAGACTAAAGAATAAAAATAGGATTTGGTTTAGATTATTGAGTAGGGTTTTTCTGTTTTATTGATAGATTAATGGTTTGGAGGTATTAAGTTGAATAGTTTATTTGAAATTGAGCTGAAAAAAAAGATTATGAAGGTTTCTCATAGATGTGGAAACCAAGGTTGGTGTCCTGGAACTCTTGGGAATATTAGTTATTTTGATCCCAAATTTGACAGGGTTTATATCAAGAGGTCGGGAGCGGATTTGAACCATCTTGAGCTTGAGGATATTTTAACCTTAGATCTTAATGGAAAGGTTCTGGAAGGTGTAGGATTGCCATCAAAGGAGGTAAAATTTCATCTTGGAATTTACAAAATAAGATCTGATATAAAGACTGTATTTCATATTCATCCTACTTATGCTACTGCTTATGCTGTAGCTGGAAAAAAATTGCCCATGGCTACAGAAGCGGCAAAATTAGTTCTTATGGATGTTCCCCTAGTTTCTTCTGCGCCGTCTGGTTCTAAAGAATTAGCAAGAAAGGTTACCAGTAGTTTTAAGGATGGGAGGATAAAAGCGGTACTTATAGCTGAACATGGTGTAGTTGTAATAGGTGAAAATCTAAAGAGTGCATATAATAATGTTTCTTTGGTTGAGGACACTGCAAAAGTAGCGCTTCTAAGTTCGCTGATAATAAAATCATGAAAATTTTCTCTATAAGTAATTCGTTTTTATTGTCTTCTTTGGATTGGGTCAAAAATTATTTCAATAATAACTGTACTGATACTTAAATATCTCAGAATCTAATTTATTATTATAGAATTTTTGGTGTGAATTAAATTGACTCAACCTATTTTTCGATGGAATGGAAAATATTTTGGATTCATTTGGAAAAATCGCTTATTTAACGAAAAAGGCGAATATATAGCCTGGGTTGATGGAGAAGAGGTATGGAATAAGGATGGAACCTATCTTGGCGATCTATTCGAACAGACTTATATTTTGAGGCCTACAAAGATTGAAAATAAACCATCATGTATTCCAAAAGAGCAGCCTTCAGAGCATCCGACAAAACCAGAACTTTGCCCTAGTCGAGAACCAAGAGAGAGTAGAAAAAACTATGTTGATGCATTAGATGAATTCCTATAAAGTTTCTTTTTAGCACGAGAAGTGGATTAGTAGAAATTACAAATATTTACAGGTTATTATTAGATAATTTTTAGTTTTTGGTTTATAAGGAATAATCACATTAAATCTGGGGATAATAAATTAAATTTGATATATTTTGATATCAATTATTAGATCTTGAATTTTTGAGGTTTGTACATAATAATATGAAAGGTATAATTTAGATTCTAAAAAAAAGAATTGATGTTCATTGTTCAATAGTAAAGGTTGAAAAGGATGAATATTAAAATTAAAGATATATGGCAGGTTGATTAAGGATTTTTTATTTATTAAATGCAGTTTCTTCTAGTGATAGTCGAGAAATAAAGCTGACTGTTTTTAATCCTGCCAATAATGAATGGAAAGAGATAACAGATAGGAGTTATCGACCTTATTTTTTTACGCAACACCCAATCCCGAAAGATGATTTAAAAGCAATGCGAGTAGTTGATTTGGGTGTAGAGATTGTTGAGAAAATTGATCTTTTCACTGGTAAACGCTTGAAATTGTCTAAGATTGAATTAAATGATTCTTTTGATGTTTTGGATTTATCAAAAAAGTTTACCAAGTCATGGGAAAGTGATATTTCTGTAGTTTCTAGCTACATGTATGATAAGAATTTGGTTTTTGGATCTCAATATAATATAAAAGACGACAAAATAACTCCTGTTTTGGATATTTCAGATATAGATTTGGAGAGTTTTGAGAAGAACTTTTTTGAGATTAAAAAGAATAATCCTGAAAAGTATGAGCTTTCAAAAAGGCTATTTATTCTTTGTTCCCAGAGTG
>LFWW01000057.1 GCA_001273385.1 miscellaneous Crenarchaeota group-6 archaeon AD8-1
AAAAACGCTTTTATCGAAAAATCAGCTAGTAATTTGATGGTGCTAAAAAGTGAAAAAGAAAGCACTCATATTAGCATTGTCAATTCCAATTATGATAGTTATTCTCCTCTCTTTTGTTATGCAAGGCGCTGCTAAAATTCCTCTTACTGTAAATTTTTCCATAGGAGAAAAAATGATCTATTACACAAGTCAAGTTCAAACAATCCAAAGCATACCCACTAGTTTAGAACAGTTAGCATTTCCCAGTGAACCAAACACCATATACATTAACTTCACAAAAGTTGTGGAAGTTGTTGATTTTGATGGTGAAACATACTTTTTAAACCAAACCCAAACTATGATTGGTCCAGGACCAGTAATATCATTCTCGTTTTTGGAGAAAATGCACAAAACAGGCTATTCCACCTACATATTTTCCCAAACCCCAAACATAATCGCCTCGAACACAACTGGAACCACTAATCCTGTTTTAATTGGACTACTTGAAAAAGAAGAAGTGACAGTAGGTGACACATGGATAGTTCCAGTCAATGCCAGTAATTCACAGGGAACCACAACTGGAACTCTTACTCTCACTTTCAAGGGAATTCAAGAAATAACTGTTCCAGCTGGCACATACAAGGTCTTTGTTATCAATTCACAAAGCAACAACTCTGTAACTAAACTTAACTTTTCTCGATCCAACCAGACCACAGTATCATCTACAATGAACATGAATCTTACCGGTCAAACCTACATAGAATATGACACTGGCCGCGAGATTAGCCGCAAAATGCATATCAAATCCAACACAGAAACCACAATAACCACCACTCCAACCTCTAAAACAGAAAATACCACACAAACAACCAACCAGTTTATAACTGATATCACAATTCACACACAGCTTGCTAAACATTTAGAACCTGCCCAAAATTCAACTCTAACAGATCCTTTACCATTCGCCTCCTCAAATGAACAAGCAGCAATAATTTTCTTAAAAGAAATAGTTGAACTTGATATTAACCAAAAATAATTTAATTACAAAAAAAGTAAAAATTATTTAATCTTTGCTTGGGTTTTTTTCTTTTTTTCCTCTGCGACCTAATTCACCTGCAATTGGAAACAAAACAACAAAAATCACTAATCATCCCGTTAATAGCATAATTAAGACATCAGGCTGAGCTGAAAAGTTTTGAGTCGCAACAATAAGGGCCGATGAAATCTTTCTTTGAGCAGTTCCAAGTCCCATGACACTTCACTTCTTTTAGTTTTATCTTTGCCTGCAAACAAATAACCCGCCACAAAACTCCTATGGTGTTTGAGTTAAGTCGATTCGCTTTAGATGACCACATTTCTTGCCCTGATCAATATTAAAACCTAGGGTCACAGTAAGCTTATTGATGTATGCATCACGTAATACAGAAAGCATGCTAAGACGTGAGGGCAAATTAGGGTCATCTGCTCTTAGCTCAAATCCAAATGCCTCATCTTTTGGTTCACTATCAAGTTGAACAATGACTTCTGTAGTAAGTTTATCGTTTCCACTTCCCCAGACATGATTAAGATCATTTACTCTGAGATGATAGATTTTTCCAGTTTTCCCCTTGAACATAATATCACCTCCCATCTCATTTTCTATTCAGATCCAACTACTCCACTTTTATATGCACTGTCATTTCTGAACTTGAATGAGGAATAGACAATATTGAAAAACCACTAGGAGTTCCATCTGCCCATTTAAGTGATACATGGTTTGGATCTGGGTCATTGGATAATAAATCATAACCTGTTTGTGGATTAGAACCATCCCAAAGTGACCAGTTAATTGGAGGTCCATAAATGGGTCTAATCATCCTAATGCCGCGACGTGACCAGCCTTTCCATTTTGGATCATTCCAGTTTTGAGAGTTCACATTAGGCGGAGTTGGTAGATTATTAAATATTTGCGCATTCTCGATTATGTGCCATATTGCCAAACCAGAATAGGGCAAATATTGATCATAAGAAGATCCTTTCCAACGATTTTCAATAATAAAGTATTCTGTATCACCATGTTTTGGATCATATAAAATGGATATTTCACCAGTAGTTTCAATATCACGAATTTTATACCATCCCTCTTTAGAAATCACTGCTGGTTTTGTCCAACCTAACCTAAGCTTATGGAAGGGATCAAGATGAGGTGGATTAGCAGGAGCTTGATCCATTATAGAGTAAGGGCCAGCAGCAAAAGGTTGGAAAAAACCAAAATACATATCGCCTGCACCAAGTATGATATGGGAAAGTTCATGGGCTACAACACCAAGGCTCGGAGGGGCTCCAATATATGCTTCCGCAATAGTATAAATTCTAACATTATCGACAACAAGTGGTTCTTCATTAGGAACTTGGCGAGCTACAACCGGTCTTTGAGTACCAAATGGACTGTTTTGAGGGATTACCATTAAGATAGATAGCTCATCAGGAGAGAGAAATCCATCATTATTTGTATCATAATCTTTGAAATTTATGTCATTTCCTGCTTTAATCACTGCTTCAGCCCATTTGTGAGAATGTCCTCCAATAAAGCCATCATCATCAAGATACCGGATTGATCCAGGTGCACCATATTTTCCTTGGACATCGATCCAAAGATGAGGATCACCTGGTTGCAGATTATTAGGATCGTACACACCTTTACGCCAATACAGTTGCCAAGGATGATCTGAATCATACCACCCTAAGATCCCTGCATTCTCTAACTCAAATAAGCCACTTGAGTTTTCGAAAAAATAATCTTTAACACTTGGTTTTTGACCAAAAATCAAATTTTGAACTATACTCTTTGTTGGCGCAGGATTATCTGGTCTATGAGGATCCCACAATATTGTGAGTAATTTTCGTTTTCCAATTACAAGTTTTAAACTATAGAACGGTTGACTCAAATCTGGAAATTTCCTTAATCCAGAAAGTGATGTCAGTGCAGCATGCATAGAGCTAACGGAAATAATAGCTTCAGAACTCATTAAAAATCACCTAAACTAGGTTTGCTCATGTTTTGATTTAAAATTTATTCTAATCCCGAATACCGTTTTAATACCAGAAATAGAATCCAGCTTTCTCATATATTCAAATTTAAATCTGCCCAAAATCAAAAAAGGGGGGTTGGTTGCGGGTGATATCTCGATTCTGGCAAGGATACAAATCCCCACCGTTACACTGATTTTTATCATTATTTTGGCAAAATAAGCTGTTTTTGAGCTTTTATTTGTTTTTTGATCTGTTCCTAAAATTAGTTATGAAATTACTATTCTATTTAATGTCCTCATAATATTCTCTTTGTTTGATATTATTTTTTAAAATTGGTAAAATTTCATCTCTGAAAAAATCAAGTTTTTTATGGATCATATGGAGCAAACCTCTCTCATAATTAGAATTAAATGCTTTTTCACCTTCTAGATATTTTAATTCAGATCTACTAAAAAAGAAGCACTCGCCTCTCTGTTTTTAAATTAATAGAATCAATTTATCAAAGCTTAAAGAAAAGGGGGGGCTGATACTTGAACGTTTCATTTGGAATAATGAACAAATTTTTTAGACTTATAAACTAGCAATACTCCTCCTATTATAATCGAACAAAGCAAACCTATAATCGCTACAGAATTGACCGTTAAAGAATCGCCGAGTAAGGCGTTAACATTGGATGTTTTTTGTTTAGTTTTTCCCTCAACCAATATAAATGTTTCAGCGACGGATGGCCAATAGGAATCTGATCCTTGGAAAGTGGCAATAATCTTATATAATCCTGGATCTGAAGGAGCAAAATCATAAGCATATATACCACTCGGCTCGCTCTCCACAGTGCCTATTTGGTAACGGTCATTATTTGGATCAACTACCTCTAAGGTGACTTCAACTCCAGTTATCTCTTCGGAGTAAGGCTTCTGCATGTATAGGTTTTCCATCCATGGACCTATGCTTTCGTCAGATACTGCTGGAACTCCATGCGGGAAACGCTTCGTCTGTTCATCTTGCAAGGTACCTGGAGAAATGTCAATAACGGAACCTTGAATTAGTACACTTGAGCCTTTCGGGACCTCAATATCTGGTGCTGTTACTGTTGTTTTGGTTGGTCCCTTTCCAATGCAATATATTGAGTTGTCGTAATAGTTGTAATAGCATAGGAAACCATCAGCAATAATTAAGTTTGAACGAGTATTAATTGACTGGCCTGCCATTCCCATAAGAGTCCATATTTCCAATTTATCACTTGGTACATCTGGGTCATATTTTGCATTTAAACAGCGTACCCTTTCGCCTTTGTAGTAAGGATTGTTAGGAGAGTGTTCGTTGTTGTATACGTAAATTTTGTCATCTGCAATACCTGCAATAAAAATAGGGAAATAACCCCAGACAGAATTAGTTTCGCATTCCAAATCCTCCGGGTGGAGATCCTTCTTTTCACTGGTACTATATTCCCACAACAATTTCCCATCTTCAAGATCAAAACAATGAATTTCTCCACCATAACCGCATACATAGAGTCTACCATAAGCAACATAACCTGTTTGACCTCCACCTTCAATTCCGTAATACTGGTAGTCAGAGAGATAATCGTCATCATATACTGGACCCCAAATAGGTTCAGGCTGTCCAGTGAGGGGATTAGCTGGATCATCAAGGTTGTAACCAAACCATGTAAAGTTTTGTGCATCTGACATAGTGAAGATGCGAATTGTATCAGCCTTATCTTTATCAAGACCGACATATACTGGTCCTAAAGTTCGTGTAAGGTAATTTCCAGGATTTTCAGGATCTTCTGTGCAGGGAATATCATATATCCATAAAACAGTTCCAATATCGTTTTCATCCGCCACACCATCCTTATTTGCATCCCTGTTTACATCCAGATTTATTGCCCACATTGTGATAACCGAGGGGGGAATTCTCGAGATTCCAGGTGCGTATGGAAAGTTAGTGCTAGTGCCAAGTATCAAATCATCAGGAAGCACTTTAATTATTGTTGGATTCCCGTCCCCAGGCAAATTAGGAATTGTGACGCTCCATATTATGTTATCACTCATATCAGCGTTCTTTCCCATAGGTCTGTAAGCAAAAGCACTTTCTGTAGTTCCAGGAACTGAAGGACCGATGTTTATATCGGCTTCTGCTACCAGTGGTGAAGTTGGTATTGCTGAAGAAGTCCACAAAGTCAATTCGCGGTTTGGATAATCGAGCACGTAACGTTCTATTTCTCCGCTCTTAGTGTAAACTTCTGTTCCTGCGGGAACGTTTGTTAAGCTGTATACCCACTGGCCAGTAAACGCATCATATGCCTTCCATGTACTTCCATCTTCTGTCCAAATTAGACCTCCCACGACACCGTGCTGATTCACTGTTTCATAATCATAGAGTTGTCCTTTAATTGTTGGCCCTTGATCTATTCCGAAAACTCCTTTGTATGGAATGCCGATCTCATCTGAAACCCATATCGTCTCGCCGGTACGTAGATCTACACAGGCATATCCTGATGCACTTGAACCTGCGCCACCAGCATGATGCAAAGGTACCTGATAATATAATCTTCCAAACATGCTTATTGGGTTGGTGAATCTACCTTCGTATGACCCTCCTGAATAAAAGCCTAGACCAGGAATTTCGGTTGTTCCTCCAACAATACCACCAAACTCTATTGGTTTTGTCCACATAATATGTGGACTGCTAGGTGCTGTTCCATCACGTTGGAAAAGGTCTTGTGTATGGGCTCCAGCTAACCAGTTTGAAGAAATCGTTGCCCATTCTGTGTTTTGTCCTTCAATTGGTCGTGTCCAGTATTCATCTGGAAGGGGATAAGTAATTGTTGGGTCAAGTAACTGTTCATTCTTAACAGTAAGCTTCTTTATTGTTTCACTAGGCAAAAATTCTGAGTTGACTAAATTTGGGATGTTTGCTAATGGTTCTGGAAATCCCGGAATACCAGTTTCTGGATTAAAGCGAGATATTATTTGTCCCGTGTAGGTTAGTCTAAATTCATATTCGCCTTCTGATTCAGGTATGTATTGCGTGAAAGTTGATCCGGTTTCATCTGAGATAAAAAATTGATTTACAGGATTATTTGCGTCTGGGTATATGAAATTGAAATTATTTTCATTGGGTTTTTTAACTTCAAGCGTAAAGCTGTATCTGTCTCCACCAAGACCCGATGCGGTTGGTGGAGCTCCATGAATCCACATAACAATGAACACTTTTTGACCTATTGCCACAGGATTTGGTGTTACTACCAAGTAAGGATACGTTTGAACTTCTACTTGTCCTTGTGTAGAGGAGAAAGTGAAAAGCATAGTAGCTAAAATCAACAACGTAATCAAAGCTGTTATTAAAAATTTTCTAAATTTTGATTTTTTCATTTTTTTTTATCACCTCCTTCAATGTTTATCCAATTTATTTGAAATTGTATCTTCCTAATGCTGGATCATTTAGATTAGGCTATGACATTTTGTTCTGGAAAGAAACAAAAAGGAAACTACAAAAAAACCAATGAAAAACGTAATTAATAAATATACATTAAAATAGTGAATTTTTAAATATTTTTTCAATAAAAATTTATTCTAATTATTATCTTTGATAAATTTATTTATTTACTAAATATTAAATGCAAATATCAATTATAGTTATTAACGTCTAAAATACTCTGTTTACTCGCCCGTTAATAGAAGAATAACCAACACATTTGAGATAAAGACGCACAATTCATAAATAATTAATTAGAAAAGCAACAAGAAACAACCGAGTGCCAAATGGCAAAATCAAAACTTGAATTGTACAAGGAAATCCTATCAACGCTCTCAGACAGACAACTCAGCATTGATAGCATAGCATCCAAATGCAACATAGCGCATGCAACAGTCACAGATCTATTAGCCTTTCTACAAGATAATCAACTCGTTAAAAACAACCACGACTATGCACTAAAACTCTATTCTTTAACAGAAAAAGGCAAAGCAGTATACAATTCGCTATCCAAAATCAAGCGCATAAACAAAATGCGCAAATCTTTAACAAAGAATAAAGAAATCTCCCTTCCATCCCTCGCAGAATTCAAGGAATTCGCTCGTAATCGCCTTTTAGTTAGCCTTCGCTCGCGTCACTAAAAGGGCACGCAATCTCGACGTAGAAGTTTTAACGCGCGCTAAGTTAATCACGTTTTGCCAATTGAAATGTGGGAAGCTGGCAAAGAATCAGGATTTATTTGTCTACTTAAGCATGAAAACAAAACAACGTTAGCTTCTCTCTACTTTAGAATAAAATGTCATAATTATGAAGCTGAAAAAGTAAGAGATGTGAGTATCCTAAAAAAGGGGAAGGTAAGCGGGTGATATCTCCACTTGGTGAGGTGTTCGAATCCCACCCTCCACACTATAGAAAAGATGTTTATTCAAAATTCTCCAAATAGATTATGATATAAAATATCCAAATTATTTGGTTATGGTGAAGATTTCTTAACACTTTGGGGCTGTTAACGAACAACTTGAAATGATTCTTGGAAAGTTTAAGGACCATACAAAATCTTAAAACAGCATATAATTAAATAGAAAAATCATGAGTAAAAGCCCAAAAGAAGAAGCAACAACAGCAATCGTAGATTTTGCTGTAATACCCATAGTGTTTTTCACATGTCTTTTTATTATCGCTACCATAGCTGAAAAATTACTAAATCCAAACATA
>LFWW01000083.1 GCA_001273385.1 miscellaneous Crenarchaeota group-6 archaeon AD8-1
TTTTTCTATCATGCAAGGAAATTTATTTTCATTTATTTTTTTTGATATCAGTAAAACCTTCTTTTTGATTAGTATGTAAAAACTGGAATATACATTTTTTTAAAGCAAAATAGTAAAATCTGGTTTCTATTTCTTTTTATATATATCCAAATCCATGCAAAACATGAAAAATAATTACTATGTAAAAAGATAAAACAGCCAAAATATGAACAATTCTCAAACCCTTTCTATACTCACCAGCTACCAAACTAAACCTAAGGAAAAAACCAGTAAAAACCAACACTGACATAGCAATATACAATCCAACACCAGTACCTAAATTAGGATAAAACTCTAAAGGTCTACTAAGTTGACCAGCAAAATGAACAGAAATTAACAAAAAAGCCAACAAGTTGCCAAACACATGAAACTTCAAAAGATTTCTTAGGCTTCCTGGTTTGGATCTTTTAATAAGAACAAAAACTGGTGTAATAATGGCTATGTAGAATGCGCCAATAATAACAGCCCAATGATTAAAACGATAAGATCCAATAACAAAACCTACACTAATCAAATCAAAATAAATTAAGGCCATCAAAATCACAGAAATCAAAACAATAAAAAATGCTATTATTAATTCTAAAAGTTTCAAAAGTTTCTCCTAAAAAATTTATTTCAGTATAGTATAAAAGGATTTTTTTTAAAAAAAAAAGAAAATATTTTTGCAATCAATTCAAAGCAGTATTTTTCTAAATTTTTTTTGAAAAGAGAAAAGCAGAAAGAAAACCTCCATCAACCACAATTAATGCACCAGTAACGTAACTGGAAAGATCGCAAGCCAAAACTAAAGCCATGCAAGCAACTTCATCAGCATTGCCCATCCTTCCCAAAGGACTTCTCATTCTATACTCAAATCCAGACTTCAAGACACCAAAATTAAGCTTCATAGCCTCTTTTGCCAAGTTCTTAGTTCCTTGAGTCCAGATACCTCCTGGAACAAGAACATTAACCCTAAAACCATTCCTACCATATTCACTAGCCAAAGCCCTTGAAAGAGCCATCACTCCAGCCTTGCTTATATCATATTGACTCAAACCTTCCTTAAGAGGCAAAACAGCTTCAATTGAACCCATATTGATAATCACTCCACCCTTCTTTAATCTACTCTTAATCATATTCTGACACATCCAAAAAACTGAGTTTAAATTCACATTCAATACTCTTTCCAAGAAGGGGTGATCCACTTCCAAGAAGGATTTCGTAGGATAGATAGCAGCATTATTAACCAAGATGTCAGGTTCCGTACCTTTCATTTTTTCCCATAAAGAATTTATTTCCTCTGATTTAGATAAATCAGCTTTGTATAATTCCACCTCCACATTAAATTGCCCAAGATTTTCCTTTACTTTAGCAATATTCTGAAAATTAATATCCACAAGGACCAAATTTGCACCAGCTTCAGCAAACCTATGAGCTATCGCTTTACCAATACCAGCTCCAGAACCTGTAATAAGAGCTTTCTTATTCTTAAGAGAAATAAGTTTGATGAGGGATATCTGATCTGACTTTTTTTTCATTGTCACATCAACAACCAACATTAAAATTATCAATTACAGGCTATAATAAACTAAATAATCATTTTAAGGGTTCTAATATGATCCAAGTCATTCGAAGGATAAAAAGTGTTAAGTAATTAGCATCATTAAAAAAACCAACATTCGGATACATAGATATCTCTGATAGTTCTAAAGTAAATAAAAAATAAACTTTGCAATCCTAATTTATCCTTTTCGATTATAACAATTAATAATCTTAGTTGCAAAAGGGATCTTATCACTTAGCAACATTTCCCTATTATTTGCTGATAAGTTGACAGATCTTATTAGGATATTTTGAAGAAAAAATAAAAGGTCTACCTCTCTTAGGAGTAATTTCCACAGCATTACCAAACGAAGTCGTATAAGCATAAGACCTATCAAAACCATATCTAACACCCACCCCACCAAACCTTCTAAAAGAAGCCTTTACCTCCTTACAAGAATCAATTTCAGATAACATAATGGATTTACTATTAAACAAACCATACTTCAAACTAAGTTTCTCAGAGTCTATCCTTATTTTAATTCCCCTGAAATTCCCCAATAAAAATAAAATAAAAACCAAAAGTCCCAAAGGAACTGCATAATCAATAAAAGTTTCAGCATCAAAAGGTTGAATAAAAATAAGCACTAAAATCATTACACTAATAATAAAAAAAACCAAGACCAATATTGCTGCTTTAATAAATTTTCCAATTGGAACCCATTCAAGATATTCAACTTGGTTCATAACAAAATATTCGATAAACAATCAATTAACTCTTCACTCCCCAAACCCAGAAAAAAGAAAGGCCCTTTACTAGATCTGATTGGCTTAGGTTCTTTGAAGAACACTTTTCTTTATTGCAAATAATCAACTATGGATCTTTAGCAAACTAACAGACAATTTAAAAGATTTTAAAATCTTTGAGCATTATATACTTCCTCTAGTTGGATTTGATAATAAAGTTTTCCTAGCAGCAGACCTCTCTCTATGCACATAATTAATTTTCATTTCTTAGATATTAGCAGCCTAATTAGCTAAAAAATTGGCATAAGAATTCTCAATGAAATCATATTGAACTAATCCAGAAAAATTTAAATTGCAATTGAAAAAATAGTGCATCTATTGGTGTCTAATAAAATGACTGAAACTGTAGAAAAAGGACTAGAAAAAATAGGAGTCACAATATCAAAACCAGTACTAGCAATAATAGCCATAATCTTTGGACTACTAGTAATCATCTTCCTTTATAACGGTTTTTTTATATGTTATTAATTTTTTATTCCAAGTTTTTTGTAGTAGAATAAACTTTGGCCAAAAAGAAAAATATGGCTAAGAATAACAAAAGAAATTTATGATTAATCCTTAATTTTAAGAAATGTAGCAAGACCTGGAATCAATAAAGAAATCATCCAAAACTCTGTTAAACCAAAGAAACTCAAGTAAACCGGCACCCAAAACATAACTATTAAATAAATCGCAAAATAGGCACCAACTAAAATCAAAGCAATTCCAACTAGCCTAAAATTGATCTTGTTTCTCTTTTGAATAATAGGTAAACAGGCAAATAAAGAGACCAAACTAGCAATTAATAAAGTCAGTAACGAGTTAATCGCTCCGATTGTTTCAAATAAAGAACTGGATTGGCTCCCAAATTGTGAAAGAGCAAAAATCCAAAAAAAGGAATGTTTAATCCACATAGTAAAAACATACAATGGAGCAGTAATTCCAATCCATTTAAGAGTGCTAATATAGTTATTCGCTTTTATTTTTTGACTAAACAACAATAAAACCGGAAAAAGTATCAATCCTTGTAATAAAAAAGAGGTCCCAGTGTAAAGGTTAAAACCTGCAAAAGTAAACTCTGAAAATGACAGAATAATATGATTTATCCCAGAGGGAATGAACAAGCCGAAATACAGTGATTCAAAAAGAACTGCATTACTCAACCTGCCAAGATACCTTGAATCATTCTTATTAAACAGATAAGTTGAACTCACAGCAAATATTCCGCCAAAAACACGCAAATAAATACCAGTAGAACCTGCAAATTCTTGTATTAAAACAAGTGTCCATGGAAAAGAAGAACTATTAAAGGAATCAGGCAATTGAAAGGATTCAGGAAGTTGACCAAAACTAGGAATAAATGAGTAAAGAAATAATGTAGTGTTTATTGCGTGATAAATTGTATAAAACAAAAAAAATATTGAAACAAGCAATAGCGCTTTCTTAATAGACGCTGTTTTAGTTGAATCCATTTCGTTTCAAGACAGAATGACTCTAAAGTTATTTAATCGTTATCTCCGTTCTTTCTTTTTTTCATATTTTCATGGGTGTGGCAAATGAAGAATAAAAAAACAGTTATGAAGAGATAAGTTGAACTATTTTATCTTCTCTACAATCAATACAAAACTCACTTTAGCACCCATACCTCCAGCAGTAAACTTAGGATTCACACTAGGAATAATAGAAATAACATCGCCATCCAAACCATTCAAGAATACTTCTAATCTACTTTGATCTTTATTCATATCAAGATCAAACCTATGAACTCTATATTTGATCAACATAACACCTTGAATCATTTTATGGGTAAAATACTAAGAGATTGATATTAAAAGAAAATCACAATTTCCGTTTTTTTAACTCTTTAAGAATCTTGCCTTTAAAGGTATCTTCTTTTTTGTTAAAAGAGGTAGGCATAGGGATTTCACCAAAATTAACTTCCAAAGCTTTTCTACATTTTTCAGCAAGGACAACTGCTGATGTTTGAACATGTATATTTTGTGAAGAAATTCTATATAGTTCTCTTTGTTTATCTTCTTGCTCTTTGATTTTAAGTTTTTCCTCAAGAAGTGTAACAGCATCCTGAAGAAATCTTTGTTCTCTTTTAAGAGATTTATATTCTTGCTCAAGTTTTTCTCTTCGCGCCTGCAATTCCTCAATCTCTGGATTGATCATCTTTAATCAAAAATTCTCCTATCTCTCTAAAAAAAATTAAAAAATGTATATAAAAACCATATTTCAACATGGAATTATTATCTTATAGTAATAACAACTGGATGTTTTTTGTTTGTAAAAAAGAAAAGATCCCTAAAATAATTGTCACTAATTGGATAACAAAAAGGACTATCCAAAACCCTATCATAAATCCAGTCGTTATAAGCATATTAAATTCTGGATCTGTAGGATCAGTTATTAACAAAATCAAATCCTGGATGTCATACCATTCGAGTTACAATCCAATTAAGAAGAGGCAAACTGGATGGGAATGCTAAAGCCAAACTCCTAAATTAATTCAAAAATAATAGTGAAATCAGAGAATTAAACCCAGTATCAATATAAAATATATGCACCTAAAATGAAAAACTTGGTTAAACCCCATTTTTTATGGCATTTTATGATCAGATAAAATCACTCAACCTTAAATTAATACTTACTATAGAATATTTATTGAACAAAACTGGATCCTAAACAAATGCAATCTGAAAATGAATTAACTCCTACTGCAATACGTACTTATCTCTATTTGATCAAAGCAGGAAAACCAGTTGGACCAAGAGAAGTAATGAGAAAAGCAAAACTAACAAGTCCAAGTGTAGCCTATAGAAATCTACAAAAACTAATAGAAATGAATCTAGCATATA
>LFWW01000058.1 GCA_001273385.1 miscellaneous Crenarchaeota group-6 archaeon AD8-1
TTCTTTTTGCTTTTATTGAATTGGGAGAAGCTAGTGATGCTTGGAAAAAGGGAGAACCAGAAGAAAGAATAGCTGAAGAACTGATAGACACAATTTTTTACATATTAGATGCTAGTCGATTGGCATGTCCAACAATAAATATGGACGAAATATTCAAAAAAAAATTAGATAAAAATCTTAATCGACCTTTTCAATATGGTGAAGGACACAGAAAAAACTAATGAATTGAAGCTATAAAAAAATATTTGAAAAATATTGCTTAAAAGTAATAAGCTATTGATTATAAAAGATAAAAAACATATTCTAGTATAGTTATCGCTAAGAAAAACAAACACTAATTAAACCTGCAAACTTTAAGATTAATCTAACTAGTGAGAATAATATGAAACAAACAACCTTAGATAATAAGCCATCCAAATTAAGAGAATGTCCTTATTGCCACCAAACCCATAATAATTATGGAGTCCCATTCACCATAAAAAGTTTAAGAGATCACATAAACGGAAAGCATTAATAAATTTGAAAAATCATTTATGAAAAAACCAGTCATTACTTACTTAAATCCTAAATTTATAATCCTTAAAGGCAGCCAATACACACAAAAAAATAAAACCTTAATCGCTCTTGAAGAAGGATAATAAGATTTTTAATCTCTGCCTTTTTAAATAAGAAAAGTTAATAAAATCCATAATTTTAGTATGGACTTTTTTTAAGCAAATATATTCTCTTAAGTATTTACGAATATACTTCTTGGTTTTCTATCTTTTTTGCCAGAGAATTTTTTTCCTCGTCGAGCCCAAGCAAAATTTGAATTAAAGACATAATTAATGGATTGTGTTGAATTGTATGATTGTTTTTTAGAAAAGCAATCTTTACAATAGACTTTTCTTCCAGAAATAGGTTTGAAGGGAACTATGGCTTTTTGGCCACATTCATCACATTTAGTTTCGAATCCTTTTTTGTTGTTCGTTTTAAAATCACTTTTAATAGTTTAGTTTAACTTGAAAATTAGAATTCTCCGGATATAGTCGAAAATTAGAATTCTCAGGTACATCAGGGTTAATAAAAGAGTCCATATAAAGGTTTACATTCAAAATAATGAAAAACTACTTCGCTGAATATCTGAGAATCCCAGAAAACATCTTATATAAATTTTAATAAAGATATTTGAAAATATTTCGATAATAGAAATTTTCTCTTATAGAGAAAAATAACTTTAAAATTTATCAGTAAAATGTGTTGATATTTTGTTAAAAAAATTAAATCATTTTTTCATGGAAAATAAACAATGCTTTTAAACATAATATCCTATGTAAAGTAGCGCAGAAATGCTTGATAGTTTCATAAAGGACAGTAACTAAAATTGGGTAATTCAGATTTTATTTTTCCTAAAAAGATCAGATTTGAGTGTATCAATTGTGGCGTTTGTTGTGGTGATACTAAAGAGAAAAACCGACGTATTCTGATGTTAAGTGAAGAAACCGCTGAAATAAGTGTAAAAACTGGTATTAAAATTTCGGATTTTTCAAATATTTGTTTAGACAAAAAACCATATCTTTATGAAATGAATAAAAAACAAAATGGAAAATGCTTTTTTTTATCTTCAAAAAATAAATGCAATATTTATTCAGAAAGACCTCTAATTTGCAGATTTTATCCATTTGAACTAATTGATCAATCTGATGGAAATCATAAATTTTATTATACTGATGAATGTCCTGGAATTAACAAAGGTAAAACTTTGAATAAAAAATATTTTACTGGATTATTTGAACAAGCAAAAAATAGATTTCAGTTTTATTTTATGAATATAAATAATAGGATTTAAAAAAGAAATAATAATATAAGTACTTGATAAGGATTTTAGAGATGTCTATCTTTTGAATAGAAAAAAAATTATTACTTTTCTAATTTTTTTTGTGATTGAGTTAATCTTTGTAATATCAGTAGTATCTGGACAATGTGATAGATGTTCAGGTACTGGAAAAATAATTTGTTATAATTGTCAAGGAACTGGCAAGGTACAGACTAGTGAACCGGTTGAAACCTGTGAATATTGTTTGGGATTTGGAGTAATTCAGCCAACAATTACAAAAAAATCTGCTTTTGCTCAGACTGGGGATAAGGAAGTTTTTGTGTCAGGAACTTTTGAAAATGATCAGACAGATGGAATTTATGGAATGGCAATTGCTGAAGTGATAGGTGAAATAACAACTTATACAAATTCATCAGAAAGGATCTATTTTCCTCCTAATGAAGAAATTTTGGTAACTGTCATTGTAAATAATATTCCAAATGACGATTGGAATTGGATTAGTAAATTTGGAAATCTGAAAACTAACATATATCTTTCTAATATCGATTCGATATCCTGTCCTCTTTGTGGTGGTGATGGTATTTTAACACCTCTTTCAACTTGTTCAATTTGTTACGGAACAGGATTTACAGATTGTCCTGATTGTAATTCAAATTTTGGCATCACAGGAGGAGTGACTACAATCGGAGTTATAGCAATTATTGGTTTAGTAATTTTGAGTACTATCATAATTAGGAGAAGAAAAATCACAGAAAAAGATCTCAAAAAAATGTCTTTTTATGAATACCAAAATTGGATTATTGAAAAATTATCGGTTGAACGAGCACAGATAAGAGATTCTAGATTAGGAATTGATGGTTATACTAAAGATGGCGAGGCGATCCAAATTAATCAATCTCATAATGTGGGAAAAGCAGAAGTATATAAATTTGCAAATATATTAAGCAAGAAAAAAATTAAAAGAGGAATAATAATCGCTTTTAATTTTAATGATAATGTATTTGAAGCAATAAACGGAGCTAGGCAACACTTTAGAATAATAATTGAAACTGTAATGGTCAAACAATTAATTGATTGAATAAAAATGATTAATGAAGATTTTTATAACAGATTACGTAAGGGCTAGTTGTAAATTTACCAAAATCTTATATTCCTGATAGAATAAAATGGTTCGAATAAAAGGGGGAGTGTAAAATAAAGAAAAAAAGTATAATGGCAATTATTTTTGCTCTTATGTTATTGATTTCATTTTCACAAATTTATTATATTCAGGCAGTTGGCCAAGGAGAGTGGATATCAAAATACAGAATTGAAAACCTAGGTTCAGGCCAACTGATGAAAGAAGTCGATTTCAATGCAAACATAGATAGGGATTTAGCCCCTATTTTTGCTGGAGCAGAAGTTAATGTAACTTTCTCAGTTGATATAGAAACAACAGCTAGTTATGCTAAATTGACCCTACGAACAAATTTGCAGCATTCAAGTATACAACAAGGATATTGGGAACTACATTCGATGGATTATCCATTACTGGATTATAATCCTAATTCTCAAATAGTTGAATTCAATCAAGTAAGAGGTACACTTGAACTTTCATTATATGGAAAAATTCCTTCAACTACAGGATCAAATGTTCCAGTGGATTACATTTTTGTTACATTATATGGTCCAAGCGGAGAAACTCTTGATTTAATTGAAGGTAGTGTGATTACTGCTGCTCTAGATGAATTCCAAACGTTATTAGAACAAAAAGAAGAAAAACTTCAATCCATGAAAGATAGTGGGGTTGATCCCGGATTTACTGAATTATACGAAAACATGCTTGAACAAGCTCAATGGGAAGCAGATCAAGGACAAGTCGAAAGTGCTATTCGACTACTTAATTCACTTGAAGTGTCCAACGAACCGGTTTCTGGGATTATGGAAGCACTTTTCTTACCAATAGTAGGAATAGTTGGAGTTCTTGCAGCTATTTTTGTGTTCTTATACTTCAGAGGAAGAGGGCAAATTCAATACATGCTTGCAGTTGTCGAGGATCAAATAAAAGATCTCGAAGGTTTAACTCTTAGAGTATCAAAAATTGATAGATCTATTGGTACCAGACTGGAAGGCATTAAAGATAGATTAAAAAGTTTAGTAGGAATGTGAAAATACGCGAATTTACCAAAATAGTGTGCAAGTAATAGGACTCGGTTCGGCAGGAACTAACATTGTAGAAGCATTCTTAAATCATAAAAAAACAATGCAATTGCTTAAAAATGACATCACAAGGTTATCCTTATTAGCTATTGATATTGCAGATCCAGAAATCCGAGCCCTCCATGAAAGTTATGAAAAAATTTCTAAAGCAATGATTAAAGCTGGAATACCTAATGAAAGGCTGAAACTAACAGCTCAATCAGTGAAGTTCCCAACTGCTGAGGCCATGTTTGATTTTATCAATCTTAAATATCATGAATATCTTGTTAAAGAAGGAGCAAAATTAAATTTTCATCCTTGGCTCAATTCAAAAATGGCTATCCCTCCTATGGCTGGAGGAGCAGGGAGAAGAAGAGCATTAGCTAAAGCAATATACGCATTAAACTATTATCAACTTGGAATAATTAGAGCATTTATAAACACATTCAAAGAACAAGCCCTGTCATCAATTATCACTCCAACAGTAATCGTGATCTATGGACTTGGTGGAGGTACAGGAAGTGGTGTGTTTTTTGATTTCACTAGACATTTAAGAAAAGTTCTAGGATCAGGAGTAGCCATAATCGCACTAGTAATAGCCCCATGCACTGGAGATGATCCTCCAGCAAAAGGATGTTCGGCTTATGTAGCAATGAATGAGCTATCATTGATACTAAATAGGGAATATAATGATTATATATGCAAAAAATACGGAGACTATTATCGAAACCCATTAAATGCTTTAATATATCTACCCTTATTGCCCGCTTATACTAAGGTTGGAAATATAGTAACAGCCCGAAAAGAAATTGATAAAATGATAGTTGATATGCTCTATGTTCTTATGGATTTTGATCTTGCAGATCTTTTAGGAGGAATAGGAACAGAGGTCGGATTAACGGATAACCATGTCCACACTTTGGGAATGGTCAAAGTAATTTATCCTATGGATGATTATATTTCAGCATTTAAAATTGATTTCGAAAAACTTCAATTATTGTATGAACACAGAAAAGAAAAACTTGAAATCATTAACAAAATTCAAAAAATAATCAAAGTAAATTATCAATCAGCTAAGAAACTCTATAAAAATTATCTAATAAAAACAGGTACATATCAAGAGGAACAATTCGAAGATAAAATTAATGGAATTATACAAACTAATCCTAGACTTGAAGAAGATTTAGCATTGCATGTAAAAGGAATTGAAATACAAGCAAAAGATTATACAAACGAAATAATGAGGTATCTAAAAACAATCAAGATGATGAATAAAACTGGACCAATTGAAAATGCTATAATCAAATTAACTTTACATAAGAAAGGTTCCAGAAAATTAGGAAATATAGAGAGTTTATTAGCCAGATTTACAAAAACCTATCGTGATTTTCCTAAAAGAAAGGAAGAAATTTTTGAAAGGCTAAGACAACTAATTCCGAGTTCACAAGTGTTTACAGTTAGGCAAAAAAGAGTTCTCAGAGATTTTATGGACATAGCCGAAATTGCTGAAATATCTCTAAAAACACTTAGGTCGTATGATGAAACCAGATACTTTGTTGAAGCTTTAATAAGATATTATGAAGGTTTTCCAGAGTCTGAAGCTCAATTGCAAGAGCTTAGGGATATTCAATCTGAATTAGGAATAATCTATTTGATAGTTCAACTAGTACTTAGAACTCCTACCGATGAGGCAAGAATGATTGATGAATATACAACCTATTTAAACGGAATAATTGAGAGATATATGGAACAAAAAAGCATTGTTGATTGTGAACTATTAAGAATTGAAGAAACAAAGAAAAGAAAAGAATTTGATAAATTAAAACAAGAAAGAACAATTAAGAAATTATTTAGTATGAAAAAGTATGCAAAACAACAAATTCGAGAATTGGATAGGGATCTAAAAAGATTAGCCGAAGAAGAAGCCTACATATGTGATCAACTTGATGATTTGGATAAAACAATAAAAATGTATGAACAACTATCCAAGAAAGTTGAGATTACATCTGAATATCGAAAAAGATTAGATAAAATAGTAGATTTATACAATGAATTTGAAAAGAGAATGGATGAAATTCGTAGACCAAAGAGCTACTATGAAAAATCTGCAGAACTTACAGAGAAAGAACAAGTAAAAATAATCTTTAAAATTTTAATGGAAAAAGAAGACACATTAACTAAAGACGAGATTATTGAAGAAATATTGGATATGGAGCACTACAAAGATTACATGAAAAGTTTGATCAGAGTTTTTAAAACACCTAGTATAATGGGATTTAAACCCACATACAAATCAGATTATATTTGGGTCACTGTAGAAGCTCCTCCTAAATTATGGAGCGACGATCTAAACCAGGAATTATACACAGCATTAGCAGGATACGTTACTAGTGAAGTATCAAGAACTATAACCGTTAGAGTAATTGAAGCAAGAGATGAATGGATAACTAGAGTACTGGTTGTTGGTGGAAGAGGAAAAGGGAATCATCTTGAAGCTTTCGATGAAATGCAATTATTATATAGTAAATCGAACGATTTTGAAAGAAATCTTTCTAGATCTTATTTGTTAGAGCATGGAATATCAGCAATAGAAGCTATTGATGAAATAAATAAAAATACTAAAAAATAAATAAAAATATCAAAAATGAACTTGAATTTAATTTAATTCTTTAGTGATTGCTTCCCATTCTTCCTTTTTTATTAAGCTTTTCTTAAATGCATTATTTTTAACTGACTCTATTTTCTTTTTTTGAAGAGAAAAGATTTCTTTGAGATCAAAACCTCCGATAAAAACGGCTAGATCAATCCTATCTCCATTTGAATCCACATATAAGGGTTCACTAACTTGAAGAGATTTCAAATTCACTTTATCTTTGAGCCAATTAGCAATTAATAATTCTATTGTATTTTTAGATAAGATTTTTTTTAATTTAATTGGTATTCTGATAATAACATACGTTATTGATGAATTAGAAAAGTTAAATCTAAGAAGAGGTCTTAGTAGAATTGCGCTAAGAATGTGTTCTAATGAACCATAAATACCTAAGCTAGCTCCTGCGGCAATTAAAACTGTATAGGATTTAATATTAAAAGTTCTTGTTAATTCAGATATTTCTTCAACAAATGATTTTTTTTGTTTAATTAACTCAAAAATAAAATTAATTACCGCATTTCCTTTTATTATCAAACCATTTAGGTTGATTCCAACAAAACTCTCAAGATTATCTCTATCCAATAGTACTAAAGGTGAAAAATTTTTTGATAAACATAAACCCACTGAAGAGAAAGCGTTAAAATGAGCATCTGAAGGTTGGATTTGAGAAGGCAAAATTCCAAAGGCTATTGAATTTATTTTTGATTTTTTAGAGTGTGTAATTAAGGCTGGAACTATTGCAG
>LFWW01000059.1 GCA_001273385.1 miscellaneous Crenarchaeota group-6 archaeon AD8-1
AACTTCGCAAAACCAAATCAATTAGCTCATCAAATTACCAGCGATTAAAAAAAGTTCTAATTTATTCTAATGAAGAAAAACGAATTAATCTTATTAAAACAACCATAGAAAAAACCGTTAAGATTGGCAAATCTGTCAATAGTTATTATAATTAAACACCACAACAAAAACAGCAAATTAGAAACAAATGGGCAGAATAATCAAGAATAAAGTAACAACAAAGAAAATTCAATTTGAAATTAGAAGGGGAGTGTTGAGGTATAAAAAAGAATAAAATATCTCAAAATATTGAAAACAAAAACTACTTTCAAGAACCTTTCCTAATTCCAACATCTGATATTACAAGTACAAATAAAGATAACTCGGAGTCTTTGTTAGAAGAATTAAAGGAAATGGAACAGAAACTTCTAAATGAAAAAAGACAGATAATCAGCACCCTTGTTAAATGGCAGTCAGTATTTGATAATATAACCAACAAAAAAAACCATCTCTTAAATCATATTAATAAGGAAAATTCAATTAAACAGCAAAAAACCGAAAAAGAAGGGAATCATAAGCTTTTTTCGATTGTCACATATAGCTCAGGTTGGGATGGCCTTGTGTTTACTGTAATAGCTGAGAATGATATTTGGGCTAAAGATTTGGTATGCCAATGGCTTGAGAGCAATAGAAGAAAAAACCATAAAATTGACAAAGTGACAGCACTGGTATCTCAAGATGTTAGAGGAATCGTTAACGTTGGAGCTAAACTTCTTGATGTTTAGACCTTGAACACTATTTTAAAATGGTATTAGCGTATGTTCCATAAATTTTTTTTATGCAACTTGTTATATAGTACTTATTCTAGCTTCATAACACTATAAAGAAATAGTTTTTTTACTTTTTTATTTGGCTCTCACGCCAACTAAAGAGCAGGGGAAGTTATCTACAAAATCCCCTTTTTTTCTGTTTTTTATTCTTTTTATTTTTTATTTCCTTTTTTATGTTCTTCTTCCTTCTTGTTTTTTGTCTCTTCTTTTTTTGTTTTTATTTCTTTTAGTTTATGAAAAATTAGAGGAGAGAGAGGAAGGAAATTAAATTTTAATCCACCCAAGATCACTATGAGACAAAAGCCTAGCAAGAATAATCACGCCAATAGAAGTAATCACAGTAGAAGCAGCCAAACCCCAAGCAAGATGAAAACCGCCCCTAGCAGAAACCTTACCCATATCAGCAGCTTTACTTAACAGCTATCACCATGAAACAACGATAGAATTCACCAATTTATTAAAACTAAACTTAAATCTACTATTTTTGCTTATTTCATAAAAATACAGCTAACATAAAAAATTTCAGAAAATAACTCAAGGTATATATTGTGAAAGTGTATTTTTTGATTCTAAATTTGCTTTATTGGGGCTGCGCAAACCTTATAAGTGTAGAACATATATACAATTGGTTCCCATAGAAGGTGTATAACATATATACATATAGCAAACAAACAAAGAAAACCAAAGAATCATACTGGGAATGCATATTTTGCAAAAGACGATATTTTAAAAAAATTGACGCATATCTTTGCAGTTTGGAGCACAAATTAAAAATAGCCATATAAACCCAAAAGATGCAAACAGACTTCACAAAAGTCAACAAATACCAAAAATACAATAAAATTAGTCAAATAGTAATTAATTTTAGCTAGCCCAGATTGGATTAGCTGCAGCATGTATGTATATTCCACTACTCTAGCATTCCCAAAAGAAAACAAAAACCCCAACCCCCACCCCTTACCCCCACTCAGAATTAGACATTTTTTACTAAAGTAATATTATTTCTTTCTCAGACAATCATTTTGTTTCATCCATACGTTTACGTAACTCTTCTTCTGTTATGCCAACAGGCAACATATCTTCCTTGGGCAGATAATTCATTGCTTCTCTTAGTAACTTGTCCAACCTATCTGCAAGTTCTTTTGGGATCATCTCTTTTGCAGACTTTTCAGGAGAAGCTACCACTGTTCCATAGTTTAATCCTATCAACGCTCTCCACCAGCAAAGTCTCACTGGGGTAGGCAATAAGTTAACACAAACTGTTTCATCGCAACCCACATTGACCATAACAAGATCGGTTACAACATTTCTACACCACCCATATCCCTGTATAATGTAGGATCCTGGAGGCACCTTAATCTGATCATGAACTCTACCAGCGAGCCTATGTGCTTTTATAAAGCTCGTACCATCACAATTCCAAATATCAACCCAAAAAGTATGTGCTGTACTAAAATATTGAGCACAAGGTTTTCTCGAATCTCTTACCACAATTCCAAGAATCGAATATCCCATTTTTCTAGTTTCACCTCCTTTATGTTAAAGTGCAAAAAAACCAAAGTTTTCCATCTAACAAAAAAATAGAAAATAGAATTCGATGGTTTCTTGCATCTTACGCTTAGTTTTAGAATATAAAATATTTATTCAGCTTCTGAACATGATATTTTAAAAAAAAAAATAAACCTCAAACTTTACAGTACAACACACATAATAAAATACTCCAAAATAAAATTATTTCAAATCAGCAAATACCAATTTATAATCGAATACCCAATTCTATCAAAATCACAAAATAAGATTTAAAAGATGAAACTCAATGAACCGAATTTGGATTGCCATTGGTTTTTCATTCTTGTTTATAGTTATTGGTTTTCTTATTCTATATGATCAGTATTTGATAATTGGAATTTGGTTCCAATTAGAAGACTTTCACCATGAAACCTTTGCACTATCCTGCTTCGCCTTAGCTATCGGAATCTTGATAGGTGCCCTCACCCAAATCAGGGATTAAATTTTAATAAAAAAAAAATAACGGGTGTACTGCGCGTCTCATAGCTTGGAATTCACTATGAAGTAGTAAGTGACGCGCAGGTGAGGTGAATTTTTCTTAAATGTTAATGATTCTAAATTAAAATTTATTCTAATCCTAATACCGTTTCAATACTAGAAATAGAATCCTACTTTCTGGTGATATATCCAAATTTAAATCTCTCCAAAAATAAAAAAACTAGCTTAATCAAGAGTTTTCTCGATATCTTTTTGTTTTCTTGGAAGCTCAATGACCGTTGTTTTAGTAAATTTTTCAAAATACCGCAAATAACGTTTATCCTTTAATCTAATACCTAAAATCAAATCAACCGGCAACAAGAAAACCTTGCCAAAATTGCGAATAGCAGCTTGACCATAGGATATTTTTTCACCAGTAATTTGAACAATCTTAATGTGAAAAATTAGCTTTCCTAAACTTTGACCCGCAAAACCCTCAAACAGAGTCAAGTAAGCCCAAAAGAAAATAACAAAAACCAGCAAATTCAAGGGAAGAAAAGATAACTGAAAAACCAAAATCAAAATTGCCTGAACCAAAATAAAGTCTATAAGAGAAGCAGAAACTCTCTTAGAGGGTCTAGTACTTTGAGTTAATGATTTGGTATTCAATTCTGATTCAAGAGCCCAATCCTCCAAATCTTTAATTAAAACGATAGCATCCAAACCCTTCGAGCTTAACATATACTTACCTTCAGGAGTTTGCTTCAAAAAATCTCCCAAAGTTCTTAAATGAAAACTAAGCTTTCCTGTATCAACACCGGTTGCTATAGCTAAATCAGTAAAAGAACATTTCCTTTTATCTCTTAAATACAATATAATCTGTCTTCTAAGCGGATGTGCCAAAACTGTCAAGATCTTAGACACATTCTGCTCTGTTAAAGACATTTGTTACACCAAAAAACAAGTAACTATTAAAAAAGATGAGCTAAATCAAATACATTAAAGTTGTGCCGAGCAAAAAACTAAAAAATTTTCCATTTGTACCTATATAAAACAAAAAATTTATCAAAAGAAAATAGAAAAAAACGATTGTAAGTCTTATCACAGATTTTTTCATCGCAGAGTAACCGAATTTTTTGGAAAGTTTTAGAGGCGCATCTTATATTTCTTTTTCATAATTCTACGAGAAATGTAGGTTGAATCTGCAAAATGTTTTCCAAAAAAACCTAATCCTTGACAGAAAATAAGAGAAGAATAAGAGTTTCACCTCGAATAAAATTAACCTAAAAGTACATCAAATATACTTTGCCAAAAAACAAGACATATCACCAAGAGAATAAAAAATAAAAACCTAAAAGAAATTCATAATATTAATCGTTAAAGTGAACCTTAATTGATTATACAACCAGCAATCAATCTAATATTTCAATACATATGGCAAGACATTATGCTATTGTTCACAATAATAGCACTAATCCTGCTACTATTAGCAGAGATGCTTTCTCCAAAGTACGGCAACACAACAATAAAAATTGATAGAATCAAACTAAGAAAAATCGCATTCGCAACAGGAATTCTAGCTTTAACAAGCCTAATATTGGGAATCCTATTGTGAGGTCTCAAACAAATCCAAAATAGAAAAACCAAGTGTACAAACAATGAAATTAGGATTTAACCAAAAAACTCTAGCAATCACCCTTGCAATCCTAATCACTATTGAAATAATATGCTTAATCTTTCTATCAAATATCGACAAGATAATAAATGGAGATCTCTACAATTATGGATTACAATTCGATATTGCTTGGGCATACAATTATTGGCTCTATAAAGACCTAGCATTAATCTCAGTAATCACGTCAATAGCCCTATCAGGCACTTTAATTAGCATACTGCTCCTAAATGGCCTAGAAAACTACAGAGACACAGTTATCGCAACATCATTAATCTTCTTAACAATTTCTTTTCTATCAGTTTTTAGCATATTTCTAATGAGCGGCATAGACAACATAGTCAACTATGACCTTAAAGAACTATACAACATAGAATATCACTACAATTGGACAAGCATATACTACCTGTATTCTAGATTATTTTATCTTTTTAACCTAATATCAGCAGCCATTGCCATTCCATTTGCAAGTTGGGCACTAATCAAAATATCAAAACCAAAACTAAAAACTTCAAAAATACTTTCAATCTCATTTATAATAACAGGAGCATTCATATTCTCATTCTCCATAGCTCCAATCTTAACACTAAACATAACCGAACAAATAAGACAGAGCCTATCTTTAACAATAATTATAGGATTAGGATTAATCCTATGCGGAATTATTGTAGGATACATAACCTCAACAGAACTAATACAAAGAAACATCCTAACTACACAACAAAAAACCACATACAATTATCTTGAAGAAAAAATTAAAGAAAAAGAATTCAAAAAAGCAATTTATCTTCCAAAAAACTCTAATGAAAAAGATTATACAACCTTAATTCTAGAAAATAAAATCAAAAAAGCCAAAACCTCAAAAAACATTCTAATTGGCAAACTAAAAATAACACCACCAGGAAACGAATTAGCACATCTAATTGAAAAAAACCTAAACACTAATTTCACAAAAATTGACCTAACCTATCTTTACGATAAACTACCTAAAACAATAACAGAAAATCTTGAACTATCAACAGAATTTAAAATAAAAAACACACAAGAAAACATAATTATAAAATTTGAAAACTCAATATTTAGTAACACCCAATTCAATAAAAGATTTTTTGAAATCATAAAAAACTTTGGCTGTCCTATCTCAAGTGCCATCGCCAGTATAATAGCAACATCAACAGGAAAACAAACAATAATACAAGAATACCAAATTGATAATCAAAATAAAATCACAAAAGTAACCTACAAAACACTATAAACAATAAAATCACCAAGCAGAAGCACAAAACAAAAAAAGACACAATATTAAATATTCTACACCAATCAGTAAAATCTCATAGCCAAAATAGCTAATTCCACCATAGACCTCAGATGTTTTAAAGATCAATATTAACAAAACAGCCTCTTGAAGATCTAAGTAATAATTTTCCTCGATTCCAAATAATAGAAACCGAACAATCAGATTTTCTCAAACACGATCAACCTTTAAACATGAATAGTCTGCATAATAATGGAGTGTTTTAAATAAGCATAAAAAGCGCCCTATTAAAGCTAAAAAACTACTCAGAAGAACTTAACCTAGATCTAACAAAACCAAAGGACATATTCAAATGGTTTCTAGCCTCTGTACTATATGCAAAAAGAATTTCAACTAAAACAGCCAAAGAAACTTACCTATACTTCGAACAAGAAGAACTCACAAGCCCAGACGCAATTCTCCAAGCTGGTTGGGACCAATTAGTTACAGTCTTAGACTCTGGAGGTTATACCAGATACGATTTCTCCACAGCTGCAAACCTTTTGGGGATCGCAAAAACACTCAAAGAAAAATATGGAAGCTTAAAAAATCTTCACGCACAATCTAAGAATCCAAGCGAGCTGGAAAAGCGTCTAATGGAGTTTAGAGGCGTTGGTCCAGTTGGAGTAAACATTTTTCTTAGAGAACTTCGAGGAGTTTGGGAAAAAGCAAAACCATCCCCCTGCTCTATAGCTGTTAAAACAGCCAAAAAAATAGGGCTATCCCCAAAACATGTTGAAGAGTATGAATCCAGACTTGTTCGACTTTACCTTGAATACTGCAAGAAACACAAAAGCTCACAGTGCCCCCTTGGGAATAATTGTCCAGATAGAAGTATTTACTTTTCGAATAAACCTTAAGTAGTTAACAACACATACGCCGGTTCACAAATTTAATAGGAGAAATTTTCTAGCCCTATTTGAAACTTAGATAGTGATATTATTAATGAGCAAAAAGATATCAGCAGGAAAAAAAAAGGATTCAGTGAAAATAGAAACTGTGCCGCTTCCAGAAAAAACGGTGTGTATTGGAACTTATCAACTGTTCATTGGAACTTGGCCAACACCAGATAAAGGCGGATTTCCTCTTTATATTGGAACTTGGCCGGTACCTGACAAGAAGGGATTGGTTTATATTGGTACTTGGCCAACACCTGAGATGCCGGTTTGGGATCAAATACCCCGTCTAATGGACTCCATTAATAATATTTTCAAACCTTCTGCCCAATCAAAAGAGGTTTCAGGGGCAATAAACGAATTTACGCGAAAACTATGCAAGATTCTAGAAGCATCAATAAGAAGCGATATTGAATGCTTGTGCAAGTATAACAGACCAGAAATTGACTTATGCACTGAACCAAAAATAAAAGAGTGCTTGACTAGACTTTGCATTACGTACAGGTTATTTAGACATTTATGTTGTAGACAATAAACAAGAGTAACCTAAAAGGCTCTAGTTTCCCTTTTTTATTTGTATATGATTGCTGTTTTTCCTGGTAATTGAATTTTTAGAAAACCTGCTTTTATTTGAATTGGAGTAGCATTAGGATCCATCTGGTTGAATAGTGTTTTTTCTTCTAGATTTTCTTTGATTCTTGGCGGAATGTTATTGTTATCTTTAATGTTTAT
>LFWW01000060.1 GCA_001273385.1 miscellaneous Crenarchaeota group-6 archaeon AD8-1
ACCTAAAACTAAGAGACAAAAGCAACCTCAAAGGCAGATGCGCAGTATGCGAGTACAGAGAAATATGCGGAGGCTGCCGCACAAGAGCAGAATACTACACTGGAGATCTGTTCGAAAGCGACCCAGCATGCGCCTACATACCAAAAGTCCTCAGAAATGATTAAGAATAAAAATATTGATAAAAATTCTTCATAAGTTTTTTTTGCATTTTTGTAATAATAATTAGATTACTAGCATATTATATTTAATTAATAGGCGACATTGATGGTGCAATCTTCAATTTTCAATTATTTTTTATCTTTTTTCCATCAATTTAGGAATTTCTACTTAATTCAATAGTAAAAGGAAAATTGTTTTCAAAAAATATCAAAAAATTTGAAAGCTGAAAAAACATTTTAGACCTGAATTGTTTGATATAGCCTTTTTTGCTGAAGAAATCCTTCAACACCGAAAACACTCATAGCAAAGCCTGTTATAATCATCAATAGAAGAAAGAAAACTTTGAAGGTGTAATTCTCAACCGGATAATGTATCATAAAAATAACAAATTCAATAACTAAAATTATCAAGAAAATTATAGAATAAATTAACATTTTTGAAAGCAGATACTTGCTAATCCACATGTAATCTCTTAGGCTAGCCCTTTTTTTGAGTGAATATTCCCCATATCTGCTTTTTTTCAAGTAACCTAAATCCTCTAATTTTTGCAGATGTCTATAGGCTACACTAGGACTACTAAGTTGGACGCCCTTCATAACATCTCTGGGACCAACAGCTTTACCCTTCCTTATAATATATAGATACACTCTAAGGGTAATACCTTCAAGTTCCTTATTATCTGCATTGAACATTGCTATTTTTCCGAATAATAAATTAAAAGTATATATCGATGCGTATTAGTTTTATCCAAATCTGAAATTATCAAATTTCAACAATAATAAATTGATATTTTATAGAAAATAATCGTTTTGAAGAATTCCATTAAGAAGAACTAAGATGGGGGATAATAAATAACAGTGTTATTAATACAAGGTTCAACCGTTTTTAAGATATAAAATACAAGATAGAAATTTTTTCAATAACACTCTTTGGTACTAATTATAATTTAAACTGTTCATTAATTTAATTAAAATCATAATATCAATCTTTAAAAACAAAAAAATAATTAGTTGAAATAAGTGAAAATTAAATGAAATGAAAAAACCAATTAGTATACTGTTAATATTAGTTGTATTACTCTCAATTAATACACACACGATTATTACTCAATTAGTTTTTGCTGAAAAAGAATTAAATAATGAAATTTTGGAAATACACATTTTTTCTCCAGAAAATACAACTTATGCTGATGTTGATATAGTTCTAAGTTGTGAATTCAATAGAGAAATAATTCAATCAAGTTATACTGTTGATAATGAAGAAAATGTAACCTTTACAGGAGATGTGATAATATCTGATTTATCACCTGGTAACCATACACTGATTGTTTATGCAAAAGACGAAATTGGAAATCTGGGTGTTTCAGACACAGTGGTTTTTACAATCAAACCTTTTCCTTCAATTTTGGTTATAATTTCAATATCAATAGTTGGCTTTATTGGCTTTATCTTAATAATTAATGCAATGAAACAAAAAGATGTGAAAAATAATAAATAACAAATTAATTGGTTACAATTGCAATAAAAATTATGGAAAAAGTAATAAATTCAGGTTAAAAAAGATAAAATGGATTCTTCTATGAACAAGCGTTTAATTTCATATTTAATTACAATATTTCTGGTTTCATTCTTAATCGTTTACTTTTCGATTCAGATTACACAGTCTGCTTACTCGAATCCGTCCAAGAACATCTTAACAATTAATGGTATGACTATTACGTTAGGTCCAGCTCCCAATTCAACAAACGTGCGTCTTGATACCAAAATCACTGTTGACACTTTATCGTCGGTTTCAGTAAATAATCCCAAGTTTACCCCAGAAATAGAAATTTCTCATGAAAACATCTATGTATCAGGTCCGCTTACTTACGAAAAATCTTTCTATCCAAGTCAGTTTTTAAAATCAGGCACATCATATCGGGTATCAGTAACTATAAAAGATATTCTGGTATCATGGAGATTTAGTACAACCTCAGAACCGTTTAATCCTGGATTAGAGTATTTTCTTGCAACAAATACTATGCCAATTGCATTTATAATAGCAAGTTTAGTAACAATAATATTTGGATTTTGGCTATCACATTTTATCAAGAAGAAAAAATTTGCAGATGGAGAAAAAGACACTGTTAATTTAGATAAATAATTTTAACTGAATAATCTTTTATAATTTAAAATATGAAATTTTAAAAAAATTTTATTTTTTTGAGAGAATTTTTAAAGAATTAAGCAATTTGCTTTAGGGATACGGCAAATGTATTAGTTTCTCCAGGTGGAAAAATAAAGAATAAAGTGTAGCTCTCAGGAGTTTGTCCTCCAAAGAACTAGACTTAAGGGTTTTCTAATCCTAATTTGAAATCTAAGATTACTACATTGGCTAATATTGAATAAAGATCTTCAGAATAGCATGCTGTTTCAATTGTTCTAGACAGAAATCTAAGACATTCATTGGAACTGGTTATACTAAAATTCAACTTTTCTTGATTTGTATTATAATTAATAAAAGAGGAAAACAAGAAAGCTCCAATCAGAATAAAAATAACTATAAAAAAACTGACTGCATCCAGAATTTTTTGATTTGCAATAACGATAACCTGAACATCAGCTAATAAGAAAGCAACTATGTTCGTCAATTTATAATTTTATAATATTTGATAGTCAAAAAATTTTGACTAATAATTGTTAAGAAAAATTGACCCAAAACCCTTTTTATTAGCTTATTTAGTCAAATAAGATTTACAAAAAGTTTTTTATCAAAAAATAATCATAATTTAATCGGTAATAAATCAAAAGAAAAACAGAATAGATCCCAATAGCAATGTTGATAATGGCTAGATAAAGATCAAAAAAGAGATCTGACAACTGGAAATGATCTAAACTATGAAAAAAACCTGGATCCTAATCTTCAGTATAATAGTTTTAGCAATAATCACCGTTGTATTTCTGGATAGTTTTAGTAATCCAATCCAAGAAGAATATAAGATCTTTAGAATTCAATATGATGGATCAATCTCTCCTCACACCAATTCTATCCAAAGAAATGGAAATATGTACACTTTTACAAATGACTTATATGGACAGATAATAGTCGAAGCCAGTGACATAATAATCGATGGTTCAGGATATACACTTCATGGCCAGTATAATGGAACTAGAACTGATTCATGGGTGGTAGGGCAGGGTCCAGAACAAAATACAAGTTCAATTCCATGGACTATAGGAATTGATTTAGCTGGAAAAGATTGCAAAAATTTAATGATCACCAATCTTAAAATAAAAAACTTTTACATTGGTATTTACCTTTGGACTTCAAATAATACCATTGATAATAATATTATTAGCGATAGTATAGTTGGTGTATTACTTTCTGGAGATAATAATTGCTTAATACGTAATTTTATATCAGATAATGAAGAAGGTATTTTCTTTGGAGTTAATACACCAGGAAATGAGCCTTTAAACATTTTAATGAATTTAAACAGTTTTGTTGATAATGAAGTTCAGTTTAGTGGTTGTTTTTGTGAGGGAACTAATACAGAGGAAGCTATACATACTTGGGATGATGGTTCAAGAGGCAACTATTGGAGTGATTATAAGGGAACTGATGAAGATAATGATGGAATAGGAGACACTCCATATGTCATAGATTTTTTGAACCAAGATAGATTTCCGCTTATGGAGCCGATAAGAATTGAAAAGTAAAACAGTTCTTGCGTGCTCAATTACAATTCTTTCTTTAGTGTACATTTTATCTGCGCAGAGTTTTGTTGAGGTTAAGGGTTGTTATGGTCCTCATATAACAGCGCAAATTAGTTCAAATGAAGTCAAAGTAAATGAAAGTGTAACTATAAATGGAGAAATATGTCCAGGAGATCCAAATGTAACAATCAGAGTAACTTTTACTAGACCAGATTATACTTGGATAGATCAATTTGTGGTTACAGATAGTGAAGGAAAATTTTCTGTCACTCAAGAACTTGATGAAGCTGGATACTGGAATATTTTTCCAATCTATGGTCATATTTGCGACAGACTATATGCAAACGTGACGGACCCTAACGCAGATCCAAATGCTCCAATACCAACTTTTGAGCTTCCGCCTTACAAACCTAATTACACTCTTGTTAGCGCTGCTGCAATTTCATTAAGTTTGGGAACTATTGTTGCTGTTGTAGGAACCAAGAATAAAACTCGCAAGATCAGCTCTTTGAGACTATTTGTGCAAATTGGTTTTGTTTTTCTTATTTTCTTTGGTATGTTTATTGATCATCAAAACATTCCAGTTCCTGCAGAACAAATTGCTCCACACGAAGTGTTGATTAGTACTGAAGTTTTGGGAGTTTCAATGCCTGACGGATTACCTGTTCCTTTTTTTGGATGTTATTATCCTTGTGGACGAACAACAACTTGTGCGCTTTGGGAACTTCAAACATACATCTATCCTTTCTGGGATGCTGGACGTGGATGGGGAGTTAATTATGCTTCTTCAGGAATTATGAGGTTAGGTGTTGTTTTTGGATCCATTATTTTATTATCAATTGTTTTAGGCAAGTTCTTTTGCGGTTGGATATGTCCCTTTGGATTATATATGGACCTGATATCGAAGTTAAGAAAAACTTTGAGGATAAGATATCGAGTTCTATCAGATAATTTCAATAAAAAATTTCACCAACTTGGATATGTAATTTTAGCTTTGATTTTGATTTTAAGTATTCTTTTTGGAATGCAGGCCATCGCCAATACTCAAATCATTCCTGAAACTGAGAAAGGAGGATTCATATACCAATATTTTTCAGCACCATTTTGTCAAGTCTGTCCGATGAAACCGCTATGCATGTCACTACAAACTTCTGTTGGATTATTAAGACCTGAATGGTTAACAGAATCAACTACCGGAGATTTTTATCAACTAGGATATTACTTAACTTCACTAAATATTGTTATATTGGCTATAGTATCATTAGCTGCTTTCTTTTATAGACGTTCTTGGTGCAGAATCTGTCCATTAGGAGCTTTAATTGCCTTATTTAGTCGTTTTCCTCCATTTAAATGGATATCAGCGCTTCGACTAGATAAAGTGGAAAAGAAATGCACTAAATGTGGAGTTTGCAAACGTGTATGTCCAACACAGGTAACTGAAGTTTATGAAAAAAAGGGGGGAGATGTGACAAGTTCAAATTGTTTATTGTGTTTACGATGTGTTGAAATGTGTCCCTACGAAGACGCATTAAGGCTTAATCTTGCAGGAAAAACAGTTATGAGATCAAGAAATTGGCTAGAATCAAATGAATTCTAAGTCCAATTTTAGTTATTTATAAGTAAAAAGGTTAGTTGATTATTCAAATTCAATTGTTGATGGAGGTTTATCTGTGATATCATATAGACATCTAACAACACTTGGAATTTCTTCTGTAATTCTTGCTGCAATTCTTTTTAATACTTCATAAGGTACTTCTCGAGCTTTCGCTGTTACAGCATCTTCAGAATCCACTATCCTTACAGTAATTATGTCGCCATAAATTCGTTTACCATTCTTTATTCCAGTAGCCTTATCGTTATGCAAAACAGCAAAATTCTGGAAAGTCCCCAACTCCGAGGTTTCATCTTCAACTATTTGTGTTGCTTTACGAACTATTTCAACTCGTTCAGGAGTAACAACACCAAGAACTCTTAATGAAAGAGCCGGTCCAGGAAAAGGCATCCTCTCGGTAATATTCTTTGGAAGACCTAGCTCCCTACCAACCATTCTTACTTCAGGCTTAAATAAGTCGCGTAAGGGTTCTAAAATCTTATATCCATAGGATAAAGGATCAATTCCGATTTGTTCTAAAACGTTGTGTTGTGATTTAATTCCTTTTACAGTTTCGATTACATCTGCTTTGATAGTACCTTGGGCAATAACCCCAATATTCTCCTCTTTGGCTACCCTACCTAAAGTTCTATAAAAATCATGACGAAAAGCCTTTCTTTTTTCTTCAGCATCAATCCTTCCAGCAAAAATCTTGAAAAATGCCTCTTTTGCATCAATTAATCTAGCTTTTATTCCCAGATCTTTGAGAGTTCTTATAACAAATTCTGGTTCGCCCTCTCTTCTAAGTCCATCATTAATAAAAACTGCAAGCAGTTTATCTCCAACGGCTTTATGGACTAAAAAAGTTGTAACTGTACTATCAACTCCGCCTGAACAAGCTGATATTACCTTGTGTTCTCCTACAAACTCTTTAATTTCTTCTAAAGATTTAGCTATAAATTTTTTAGCATCAAACATCTTCAATTAAAACTCCTTCAATAAAATAGATTCATTTTATTGAACATATAGTTTTTTCGCAAAAAAACGAATGCTTAACTAAATTTTTAATAAATTATCATCAAAAAACGAAACAATTTTTTATATAAAATAAATGTACATATACATAACATGAGTTTAAAAAATATTTTAGGTACAATTTTAGTAATCATCATTTTCTTTTTTGGAATTATTTTTGCTTTCGCATCAGCATACTCATCCTTAAGACTTATTGTTGCAGGTTTGCTTTTTGTTTTAGGATTTGGAATTATTTTTTATCTAAATAGAAGACCAAAAGTTACAATTCAAAAATTAGAATTATCTGGGGAAATGAAAGCCGTTGCGATAAATTGCCCAAATTGTTCAGCTTCAATAAAACCTGATAGAATAAAAATAATCTCCGGGGTTCCTTATGCAACTTGTCCATATTGTGATAATACCTTTGAGATAACTGAGGAGCCTAAATGGTGAAATTGAAAGTTATTACGGTTTTGATTCTCTTTGGAATAGTTGCTCTATCACTTACCAACCAAGTACATGCTCAACGAGAGTATTATTTTGGACAGGAATGGGTTAAGATCTGGGTTGAACCTGATGGTTCAATTGATCTATTCTATAACATAAGTATTACACTTGATTATGGTGATAATATTAATTGGATTAGTGTAGGTCAGCCTAATTCAGATTTTACAATTGGACAAGCTATCGATCAAAATGGTAACACACTTCAAACCGAGGATATTAGCACATCAAATGATTATAAGGTTAAGGTGAATCTAAAAAGTCCTCTTAGAGCTGGTGAAACCATCTGGTTTACATTGTTAACAAATGTAGGTCGGATGATTTTTGAAGATCAAACAAATCCTGGAAATGATGGTATGCAATTCACAGCATCATGGTATACAGCACCAATTTTAGATTCACGCATTGTTATAGTAATACCAC
>LFWW01000010.1 GCA_001273385.1 miscellaneous Crenarchaeota group-6 archaeon AD8-1
ATAAAATGCCAGTCATATACATTAATTAATTCAATTTTCTTTTTTTGTTGATAAATGATATTTGCTGCAGCCCGTTCAATTTCTTGATTTAAAGTTAAAATCCATGTCAGAAAGCTAATATGACTCCTTACTGGATTTGAAATTCTAACGATTTTTAATCCACTTTTTTCTTCAAATGTCCCTGTAAGAAAATCATGATATGTAATGATATTTGTTTTGATTCCATTTTTTACTAATTCTTTTGATAGAGAATCAATATATTCAGCAAGTTGACCTATCTTTCGTGGTGGATATTCCCACGAAAAAATTAAAACTTGCATCTCTTGGTCACTAAGTGAATAAACTACAGATTTTGATTATTCCTCTTGCATTTAGATAATAACGTTTTTTTCCATCATTATCAATAAAGCTTTCAACGAATCCTTCTGATCTATATTTGTCCAAAATACTTTCAATCTCGTTTTGATCGCGATTCAATATTCGAGCTACTTCTTCGCTTCTTCGAGCTAAGTCTGCTGCGGTTGCACATAAATTATGCAAAGTTTGCAATACTTTATCAGGGAAAGGAAGTTCTTCTCTCATTTTGAGCAACCCTAATTGGAATGAATTATGATGTCTTCTCTTATAAATTCATATACCAAATGTTTTCATGAAAGATGTACTGCATCTTTTGAAAAAGATTGTAGCTCCTCAAATCTTTTAATAGTTCTCTTTATTCTAAATTTCTTTTTTATAATTCAAAAAAATGTTACAGAGTAAAAATAACTGCTTAAGAAAAAAATGTGTAAATGTGGTAAAATTAACCTCTTTTCGCTGCTTCTTCTAATGCAACTACACAGGGTAATTTTTTACCCATAAGAAATTCTATTAGAGCTCCTCCAGCTGTGCTTATATACGAGATTTTGTCGGAAATACCAAACTGGTTTAGTGCTGAAATGGTATGTCCTCCACCTGCAAGGGAAAAAGCTTTTGAATTAGCGATTTCTTTAAAAATTCTTTTTGTTCCTGTTGAGAACTCTGGTTTTTCATAAACTCCCATTGGACCGCTAAGCACTATTGATTTCGCTTTTTTGATCAACTTTGCATAATTTTCGATAGTTTTCTCACCAATATCAAAAATTGAATATTCAGTTGGTAATTTATTTACAGCGATTTCCTCTCTTTTACCATTAATGTTCAAAGCAAGATCTTCTGGAATTGCTATACCTTTAGGGTACTTTTGGATTAATTCTTTAATTCCCGGGATTAAATCAAGTACTTTCTTCTTCGCTAAGAAGTCAATGTTATTTTCACCTAGGTCAAAACCTTCAGCAGCTAAAAATACTTGGGAAGTAACTCCGCCTGTAAGAACTGCATCAGCGATTTTATTGTTCAAAACATACCTTGATATTTCAAGTGAATCATCGGCTTTTGCTCCTCCCATAACAAATAGACATGGCTTTTCTGGGTTTTCAAATGCTTTGCTAAGAGATTTCAGCTCTTTTTCCATTATTCTCCCTGCAGCGCTGGGTAGTACTGCTGTAAAACCAACCAATGAAACATGTCCTCTATGTGCCGCAGCAAAAGCATCATTTATAAAATAATCTGCTAAAGGTGCTAGATTCTTAACCAAATCCGTTTTAGCCTGTTCTTCTGGTGATCCTTTTTTTGTTTCTCCATCAAAACCTCTAACATTTTCAAGAACAAGAATTTCACCACTTTTCAAATTTTTTATAGCACTTTGAGCTTTTTCACCAAATATATCATCGACAAAATTAACGGATCTATTTAATATACTTCCTAAAATCCTTGAATGTTGCTCTAAGGAAATAAAATCTGGTTCACCTTTTCTACCCTGATGAGCTAAAATAACAACTTTTGCTCCTCTCTCTGAAAGATCCTTAATTGTTGATTCTCCATGCGCTCGAATTCTAACATCACTGGTTACTTTTTTAGTTTTTAGATCAATTTCTGAATTAAAATCAACTCTAACGAGTACAACCTTATCTTTCACATCAAGATCATCTATGGTTAGATACTTTGGCATCATTTCACTCTCACTATTTTAAAAAAAGAAAAGTAGGGAAGTGTTTTTATATTTTGAGCTTTGTTTTATTAGAAACCTGCTTTTTTACCGATCATTTCAATGAAATCGACCATTCTGCAGGAGAAGCCCCATTCGTTGTCATACCAAGCTAAAACTTTCACAAAAGTACCTTTTTCTCCAATAACCATGGTTTGTTCAGCATCAAATATGGCTGAATGTGTATTGTGTAATATGTCCGATGAGACAATCGGCTCCTCAGTATATTGGAGTATACCCTTTAGTGGGCCATTAGCGGCTGCTTTGAAGGCAGCATTAATTTCTTCCTTTGATGTTTCGGTTTTTAGCACTGCATGAAGATCCACAATAGATCCATCGGGGGTTGGAACTCTTAAAGAAATACCGTTTAATTTTCCTGCTAATTCTGGAAGCACTGATCCTACTGCAATTGCAGCTCCTGTACTTGTGGGAATGATATTAACTAAGGCTGCTCTTGCTCTACGCATGTCTGAGTGTACTAAATCTAATATTCTCTGATCATTTGTAACAGAGTGAATTGTTGACATTAATCCCTCTTTCAATCCAAAATTATCATTTAATACTTTTGCTACTGGTGCTAAACAATTGGTTGTACATGAGGCATTTGAAAGTATATTGTGTTTTTCATTATCATACAGATTATCATTAACTCCCAAAACAATAGTTATATCCGGATCTCCAGCAGGTGCTGAGATTAACACTTTTTTGGCACCGGCTTCTAGATGTTTTGACGCTTTCTCTCTTGTTCTAAAAAATCCTGTTGATTCAACAGCCAAATAAACATCAAGTTCTTTCCAAGGAAGCAAAGATGGATCTCTTTCACATAAAACTTTTAGTTCTTTACCATTTACTATTAATTTGTCTTTTTCTGCTTTTATTGATCCTTTAAATATTCCATGAACTGAATCGTATTTTAGCAAATGTGCTAGTGTTTTTGCATCAGTTAGATCATTAACTGCAACAAAATCAATATCTGCATCTCTTTCTATTGCTGATCTATAAAGTAATCTTCCAATTCTTCCAAAGCCATTTATTGCTACTTTTACAGTCATTTTTAATTCACCTTTGAATAGGTGTAATCTTTGTTTTTGCTTAATTAATTTTCCGACAAGAAATAAAATTTTGTCAAGGATTTATTGAAGCTTTCTTAACAAAATTTCAGCAGCTAAAATTATGGGTTCCCAAGTCTCAGATAAAGGTGGTGCATAAGCTGTGTCTGCTTTAGCTAATTCGCTAATGGTCATATTTTTTTGTATTGCAAACGATATAGCGTTTGTGCGTTGAGTAACTTCCTCTCCTCCAATAATTTGCGCTCCTATTAAGTGCTGTGACTCTTTTTCAACTACTAATTTGATTTTTATTGGTTTTGCTCCTGGATAATAATCTGCTCTAGTTTTAGAGTTAATAGTTCCAGTCACTGTTTCAATTCTTGCTTTTTTCGCAGCGTTAACAGTCAATCCAGTAGATCCTACTTCAGTATCAAAGAGTTTAGTAACTGCCGAACCTAAAACTCCTTGGAATAGTGAATATCCTCCGCCAGCATTTGTTCCTGCTACTTTCCCCTGTCTTACCGCTATTGTTCCTAGCTGAGAACAACTCGGTTTATGAGTGATTAGATTAGGGACTTCAGCGCAGTCACCTGCTGCGAAGATATCTTCTATATTGGTTTCCATTCTTGCATTTGTTTTTATGGCTCTTGTTTCACCTAATTCTATATTTGCTTCACTTGCAAGTTTTGTGTTTGCCCTTACTCCAAAGGCGCTCAATAAAATATCTGCATTTAATTGTTCCTCTCCTGCAATCACTCCTGTGGCCTTATCTTCTCCAAGAATCTCTTCAACTCTTTTTTCTGTAAGAATCGATAATCCTTTTTGTTCAAGTATTTCTTTTACTATATTTGCCATATCTAAGTCCAACATTGCTGGCAATATTTGTGGGAGCATCTCTACAACAGTAACCTTTAATCCTCTTTCTTTCAAGGCTATACCTGTCTCAAGTCCAATAAGACCCGCGCCCATGACCAAAACAGATTTTGATCCTTGTTTTACAGCTTGTTCAATTTTTCTTCCATCTTCAAGGGTGCGTAATGCCAGTATGCCTTTTTTATCATAACCTCTTATTCTTGGCATAAATGATGATGCGCCAGTAGAAATGATTAATTTATCATAATCAAATCTTTCAGATTTGCCATCTCTACTAATTGAGGCTAAAGACTTATTCTTTGTGTCAATTTCTAATACTTCTGTCTCCGTTTTAAGATTCAGTTTCAACATCTTGTAATAGGCTTTTGAAAAAACAATAAGATCATCAAAGTTGGGAATTTGTCCACCAATCACAAAGGGCAGGCCGCATCTAGAATATCCTGCATGTTTTTCTTTGGTTATTAGAGTAATTTCCGCTGATCTATCTTTTTTTCTGCAAGCAGAAGCCGCATCCACTCCTGCAGCATGAGCACCTATAATCACAATCTTTTTTGACATTAAGCGATCCTTCACTTAATCTTGATTTTTATGCCATTCAACCGCTTTGTCAAAATTCATTAAATCTTTTATTTCTTCATCCAAATTTGAAGGTCTTATAACTATAAGCCATCCTGATTCATAAGGATCTTCATTTAGGAGTTCAGGATTTGATTTAATTTCTTCGTTTACTTCTTCTATTGTTCCGCTTAATGCTGATATTAGATCAGAAACGGCTTTCACTGATTCTAAAGTACCATAAGGATCATTTTGGTTTATTTCTGTTCCCTCCTCTGGAAGTTCTGCGTACACTATTTCACGAAGCTGCTTTTGGGCATAATCAGTAATACCCATACGGACTTTCTCTCCTTCAACTTTTATCCATGCATAGTCTACAGAAAAATATAGCCCCTCAGGAACTTCATATTCGCCTACTTTTACCATCTATTTTTCCCTAAATAATGATATTCTACTTTATGAACTTAAAAGTTTTAATAATGATATGAAAAATTATCTTTCTCTTTTCCCTTCGATATATTCTTCTACCCAATTTTTGGCAATTGAATCCGGAACTTGAATTGGTGGATGTTTAAATGCATACGATGACATGCTAAGTAATGATCCCTTTATTTTTCTGTCTAGAGCAATCTTTACTGCTCTGATTAAATCTATCACCACTCCAGCACTATTTGGTGAATCTTCAACTTCAAGTTTAACATTAATTGAAAGTGGTCGATCTCCAAATTTTCTGCCAGAAAGCGTAATGTAGCATATTTTTTTGTTATTTAGAAACTGAACATAATCTGAAGGACCAATTCTAGTAGGTAATTCATATGGAACTAAACTCGTCACGGCTTCCGTTTTGCTGATCCTTTTAGTTTTTAATCTTTCTTCTACCGTCATGTTTAGAAAGTCTGTATCTCCACCCAAGTTTAATTGATATGTTTCATCAACAATTACTCCTCTATCTAGACATAAACGCACTAAATTCCTGTGAAGAATCGTCGCTCCAACTTGACTTTTAATATCATCTCCTGCAACTGGAAGACCAGCACTTTCAAATTTTTTACTCCACTCATGGTCTGAAGCAATAAATTCTGGCATACAATTTACAAATGCACAACCAGCATCAATAGCTGCCTGTGCATAAAAGCGTGTTGCCAAACGACTTCCAACAGGTAAATAATTAACTAAAACTTCAGTCCTTGTGTCCTTTAAAACTTTTACAACGTCATCAATTTTGTCTGTTTTTTCATCATATATATTAAAAACTCCTTTCATATGTTCAGCTACTCCATCCAAGATAGGCCCTGTCGAAACTTTTACGTTCAGCTTTGGAACATCAGAGAACTTTACGCAACAATTAGGTTTAAGGAATATTGCTTCAGAAAGATCTTTACCGATTTTTTCCTTATTTACTTCAAAAGCAGCTACAAACTTAATATCTTTAATGTGATATCCACCAAAGTTTACATGCATTAATCCTGGAACTGTAGTGTTTTCTTTGGCATCTTTATAGTACTGTACTCCCTGAATTAGGGCAGAAGCACTGTTTCCTACGCCAATAAGTGCTACCCGAATTTCTGACAAACTACAAACCTTCAATAACTTTATTAGTCAAAGCTTAATGTCTTGTCTACGCTATAACTTTTTCTAAATGAATGATAAAGGTAAAAAGGAAAGGATGATACAATAACATATGATAGGTGAAAAAGTAGATGAAAGATGACATTTCAATAAAATATGAACCTTTTAAAGAAATAATTATAATGGAAAAAACAAATTTTCCAAATCCAGAAAAACTAGCTAGATTTGTTTCTGTGATAGCAGGTGGTAAATTAGCTGGACTTTATTGGGTTGATGGTATTGTATTTCTTTATTTCCCTATTCCTGCTTCAAATCAAATTATTGCTAAAGAATTGGTGGAAGAAAAGAGATTATATTGGTCTTTTCTTGGATATTCATCAATGCCAAAATATGCTGTTATTGATATTTCAAATGATCAAGTTCTTCAAGCAGTGGCAAAATGGTTGAAAAAACAAGAGCAAACATGACATTTTATTAATTTAGTTTTAATTGTGTTATCCATTTTTAGGAGGGGGGGCCTTCCATTGCAACAAATTGTGTTTAAAGGAAAAATAGTTACTGGCAATGGAGAAGGCAGAACTTTTGTTAATTTATGGTGGGTAAAAAAGCAGATTAAAGAAAGACTGCATTTCACTGCTTATCCTGGTACACTAAATTTACTTTTAAATCATGAAAGCGATAAAATTAAAAAATTCTTGAAAAAATCTCAATTTATAAGAATCTCTCCTGTAGAAGGTTTTTGTGAGGGAATCGCTTATCCTGCTCATATAAATTCTATAAAATGTGCCATTATAATCCCAGAGATTGAAAATTATCCAAAGAATTTGATAGAAATTGTTGCTCCGATAAATCTAAGAGATAGTTTAAATGCCAAAGATGGGGATGAACTCTCTGTCTCTTTTTTTGTCTAGATTTTTTTCTCAAAAAATTTTTTTAGGTATTCTTTTTCCTGTCTATTTTTAATTAAGAATTGTCCGTATTGAACTAAAGCGCTCATAGCTCTAGCAGCATCTTCAGGAGAAGGATATGCAGGGATACCTAGTTTATCAAATCTAAACCGCGTATATAGTGCCATTTCCGTTTCGCCGATGTCACTCATTACTATAGGTTTTGTATATTTTTTAGAAATTTCGGCTATTCCATCTATATACTTTTCTTTGAGGGCTGGGAGATGATGTAATCCTAATAGAATTATTCCATGAATTTTGGGATCTTGAAAAATAAGATCTGCTGCTATTTCATACATTTCGTCTGTTACCGAACCAGTTAGATCAACAGGATTAGAGGTTGCAGCAAATTTCGGAAGAATCCCTCGATTTTTTAATTTTTGGAATTTATTTATTGTTTCCTCTGAAAAGTGATTCACAAATAAACCTTTACTTTCGCACTCATCAACTGCCATTATGCCTGGTCCACCTGCATCAGTTAATAATCCAATGTTTTTACCTAAAGCTGGTGGTTGCATTGACAATGCTTTTCCCGCATCAAAAAATTCTTCCATATCATTAGCTCTAAAAACGCCTGTTTGCTTAAATACTGTATCATAAACTTTGTCTGAACCCGCAATAGCTCCTGTGTGAGATGCTGCAGCTCTAGCTCCAGCGATACTCCTACCAGATTTGAGTGCTACTATAGGTTTTTTGAGTGCGACAGTTTTAGCAATTTTAAGAAACCTTCTTCCGTGTTTTATATCTTCAACATAAAGAAGTATTGCCTTAGTTTCTTTATCTGAAAGTAAATAATCTATTACTTCAGTTTCAGTCACATCACTTTTGTTTCCAAAACTTACAAATTTACTTATTCCAATCTGTCTACCAGCCAAATAATCTAGAGCAGCAATACCAAAAGCTCCGCTCTGAGTTACTATTGCTATATCTCCAAACATTGGACGCGGAGTTGCAATAATTTCATCACCAGTTGTTAAGACTTTTGTTTCTGGGAGAAAAAGTGTATCTACTCCAGTTTTTGAATAATAGACACCCAAACAGTTGGGACCCAAAATACGTATTCCGGCTTTTTTTGCGATTGAAACTACATGTTTTTCTAACTCTATTTCTCCTATTTCTCTAAAACCAGCCGAAATAATAATAGCGGTTTTAACCTGCTTTATTGAAGCATCCTCCATTATTTGAGGCACTACTCTAGCGGGTACAACAATAACTATGAGGTCCAATTGCTCTTGAATTTCTGTTATTCTGCTATAACATTTGAATTCAAACAACAAATCCATTTTTGGATTTACTGGAAAAATTTTTCCTTTAAAAATCCCTCTTTTCTTGTTATTGGCAAAATTTTTGAATATAACATGACCTGCTTTATCAGGATTCGTAGTGGCTCCTATAATTGCAACAGATTTCGGATTGAAAAAAGTATCTATGGTATCACTTTCCATTAATCTCACTATGTTTATTTAAGAAATGATAGGTTTATTTTTTGCTTAAAAATATTTTTTTGTTAAAACAATTAAGAATTAGCTTTTTCTTTCTCTTATTATAACTATAGGCTTGTGTTTCAGTTTCTCAAGCATCTTCCAACTTACTTCATTATTTCTTACTTTAAACCTTGCAGCCATGTCCCAAACAGTTGGCCCTGCACCTGCTCCTCTTATTCTATCTGCAATATTCACAATTTTTAATGCTTTTTCATAGTGTATATGCCTTCCAGCTATAGCAAGTGGTGTTGCTTTCTTTTTTAGCCTGAGTGATCTTCCAATCAAGTATGCAATCCATCCTCCAAAAGAATGGATTCCTTTAATTGGTTTTGGATGGTTAGTAAAATGGAAATTTCTGAAAGTGTAGGTTTTATCTGTATCAGATATTATTACCACTGTCCTTTTTTGTAGTGCTTTTTGGATTTTTTCAGAAATATCTTTTGCCATTTTTGTTGATTTTTCTAAAGGCAAACAAACATAAGCATAGGGAAGGTTTGATCCATCTATTCCGCCCTCTGAACCCCACATCAATGCTTGCCAGAATCCAACTTGATCTAAAACAACTTGTTTATGTTGACTTCCCTCATTAATAGGATATTTCCTAAGCCTTTGCATAAGTCTTTTTCCTAAATGACAAATTGATGCTAAAATGTAGCCCCAGACATAGCGCATCCAAAACCTTGCAATTATTCTAGCAGTTAAACTAGCTTTGATATTCCTTTCATCAATACAGTTCCCAATGGCTATGGATAATGCTTTTTCAGAAATTACTACAAAATCATTATTTTCAACTCTATTTTTGAGATTTTCAAGAATTATATTTACGTAATTATCACCAGGTTTCCAATATCTAGTAGGTATAACTAGTCCGGAATATTTTACCATTAGAAATTACCTCTGCTCTTGTCACACTTAATCTTTTTGAGAAAATCACAGGGAACTTTGAATTTTTTTAGAAGACGATATTTATATTAAATAAAATTAAAAGTTTCACGGTGTTTTTACCAACTGCGTAATACTATCATAGTGTTTGTTTTCATTATTCCTTTTACTCTTCGGATTTTTTCAATACATTCATTGACCTCAACAATATTCATTCCAGTTATTACCGCAATAATGTCATATTCACCTGTAACCTCATAGATTGTTTCAACATTCGAAATCTCTTTTATTCTTTTAGAAACTTCTTGGGTTGGTGACGAAGGTGATGTGGCTAGAAGTATTATTGCTTCGGTTCCCTCAACTTCTCCGATTTTTATAGTAAATTTTCTAATTATGCCTGAATTTCTCAGTGTCTTAATCCTTTTTCTTATTGCTCCCTCTGATAATCCAACTTTTTTTCCTAAATTGCCGTAACTCTCTCTACCGTTTTTTTTCAATAATTGTAAAATCTGTTTGTCTTTTGAATCCATTTTCTTATCATATTATTCTTTGATTTCTGAAAAATTTAACAATTTCTAAATTTTTTTACACATTTAGCTAAAAAAAGATTCAATGTTTCTTCTCTTTTTTAAATATTCGAAAATCGTAATTTACTTGGATGTGTATTTGTTCTAATTGGTACATCATATTCTACATTTGTAACAAATAAGTCGCAAAGTTTAAAAGAAAGACATCTCATGAAAGAGACATTTCCGATCATTAATTTGTGACACTCAATGATCAATCAAATAGCAAATATAAAACATGAGGTGAAGTTAATGAATAATACCTGTCCGGACTGTGATGAATGTCTTTCTATTCCAGATGATACTGAAAAAGGAGAAATCCTGAGCTGTCCAAGTTGCGGTCTAGAGCTTGAAGTAATAGCAATAAAAGATGGATGTATAGATTTACAGGAATTGACAATAGAAGGAGAAGATTGGGGCGAGTAATTAATATACCATTCATTTCAATTTTAGATTAGTATTATTGGGCTTTTTCTTTAGACTTTTAATTGGCGGTGACTTATGTGAGTATTGCTCTTTTATATGAAAGATCTGAAACTGATGAAATGGGAATCAAACTCACCGCTGAGAAACTTGGATTAGACTTAGCTTTTATACCGTTCCGGAAAATTGGTTTTTGTATAGCTAATCAAGCTTTTTCTGCTAAATCAAAGGGAAATGATTTCACAAAAATCATAGAAGATTCAGTTGTGGTATTAAATAGAGCTCAAAGCAAAAACAGAAGACTTCAAGCAGGTTACCTCTTAGAGGTATTAGGTAAAAAAACTGTAAATTCCTCTTCTATTGAATTTATTTGTTATAGTAAACTAAGAACTCTATTAAATCTGTGGAAGGCAGATCTTCCTATTCCGAAAACGGTTTTTATTCCCTGTGATGCGAAAGATACTCTTAAGAATGGTAAACTTTTCAGCAATGAAAAAGATATTGCAGACCTATTTCAACAAATGCTTTTTCTTGAAGATGGTATAGTTATAAAACCAGATTCTGCTACACATGGGAAAGGGATGCTTCTTTCTAATAATCGTGAAGAATTGATAGCTCACATTCAAAAAACTGCTCCTTCAATAATAAATCCAGTAGGAATCGTAGCCCAGGAATTTATTGATAAATGGTTTTTTGATTTACGAATAATCGTTTATAAAGAAAAAGGAAAACCTCCAGTTTGCCATCCTACAGCCTTAGCTAGAGGTGGTCTAAACGATTTTCGCACAAACACCTATCTTGGTAATGCTGTTTTTGCTGCGAAACTTCCCTCAAATATTATTGATCTATCAATTAAGAGTGGAGAAACTCTCGCAAAAGGTGAACAAGCTTGGGTTTTTGCTTTAGATGCAATGATTAAAATTAATAAAAATAAAATTATAGATGAGAAACAGCTTAAAATTGAGTTTAATAAAGCACAGACTGCTTTTTCACCAATAAAGAAAATAAAATCTGAAAAATATAAAAAAGACTTCTCTTCATGGAACAATAAGCTTGAAGAATCCTTTAGTACTTATAAGTTATCAAAATCTTACCAAAAAGTAAAAAAAATAATTGATGATACTATAGAAAAAAATAAGACTAAAATTATTTTTCATGAAGCAAATTCTTGTCCTGAATTTTGGGAATATACACGACTAATTACTGGAATTAATGTTGCAATACCTCTGATTAAAGGGGCGTGTAGTTTATTATAATAATAATTGAGGTGCAATAATCTTGAAAATTGGAATAATTGGAGGCTCAGGATACGTTGGTGGCGAATTACTCCGGTTACTTCTTAATCACCCAAAAGTTGAAATATCTTTAGTAACGTCGCGTAAGTATTCTGGTGAATACGTTTTTAATGTGCATCCGAATCTTCGAGGAATTACGCAATTAAAATTTATGCCTCAAAATTTATCTGAAATCCAAAATAAATGTGATATTGTATTCACTGCTACGCCTCATGGAAGTTCGATTAATATTGTTCCAAAACTTCTCGAAGTAGGTTTAAAAGTTATTGACATGAGTGCAGATTTTCGATTAAAAGATCCATATGACTATGATAAATGGTATGGCTGGAAACATCCAAATCCTGATCTTCTCAATGAAGCAGTTTATGGTTTACCAGAGCTGCATAGAGAAAAAATAAAGAAGGCATTTCTAGTTGCATGTCCTGGATGTATGGCTACTGCATCCATTCTTGGATTAGCTCCTATTCTCAAAGCTGATCTGGTAGAAAAAGAAAAAATAATCATTGATCTTAAAATAGGCTCTTCAGGTGGTGGTGCAAAACCAACAATAGTCTCACATCATCCTGAAAGATTTGGAGGTGTTCGTCCTTACAAGGTAATTGGACATCGACATATCGCTGAGGTGCAACAGGAGTTAAATCAACTAACAAAAACTGCTAATCTGATTGGTTTTACACCTCATGCAGTAAATATGGTTAGAGGAATCTTAGCAACAATACATACTTTCCCAATACAATCTATTAAGAATAAAGATATTTGGGCCGTTCTAAGAGATTTTTATTCAGATGAACCTTTTATAAGAATCGTAAAATATAAAAAAGGACCATACAAACTTCCAGATCCAAAAATTGTTTTGGGTACAAATTTCTGTGACATAGGGTTTGAGTTAGATTCGCGAGTCAACCACCTTCTAATCTTTTCAGCGATTGATAACATGATTAAAGGTGCCTCAGGTCAAGGAATTCAATGCTTAAATATACTTATGGGAATCCCTGAAAATTCCGGTCTCAATAATATTGGATTTCATCCGATGTGATTTATTATGTTATTAATAGTGAAATTAGGAGGCAGTATTCTTAAGACTGGGGCTTCATCAGAACTTTTTGCGGATCTCAAAGAAATCATGAAATCAAATAAGATTATCTTCGTTCACGGAGGTGGATCTGATGTAACTGATATCGCCTCAAAGTTAGGAAAAGAACAAAACTTCGTTATTTCCCCTCAAGGATTTCGAAGTAGATACACTGACAAAGAAACCATAGAAATTTTTACCATGGTAATGGCTGGGAAGATGAATAAAAAAATAATTCTAGCTCTTGAAAAACAAGGAATAAAATCAATCGGATTATCTGGCCTAGATGGATCCTTGTTGAAAGCAGTGCGGAAAAAACGTTTAATCATAGTTGATAAAAGAGGTAGAAAGAAGGTTATAGATGGTGGTTATACAGGAAAAATAATTGAGATCAATAAAGATCTATTATGGGCTATTCTTAAGAAAAATTATACGCCTGTAATTACTCCGATTGCTATAAGTGAAGAATATGAACCATTAAATGTTGATGGAGATAGAACGGCTGCTGAAATTGCTTGTAATCTTGGAGCAGATAAACTAATCTTGATAACAGATGTTGAGGGCTTAATCTTAAATAAAAAAATCATTTCCAAGATCAAAACTTCTGAAATCGATTCGATTCTCCCTGAAATTGGTCAAGGAATGAGTACTAAGATCCATTCTTCAATTAAGGCACTCAATGGAGGCGTAAAAGAAGTGATAATAACTTCAGGTGCAGGAAAAAAACCCCTTTCTTCAGCTCTTAATCACAAACGAGGAACTGTGATCATTAATGGATAACGAGAAGATTATTGATATTGAGAACAATTTGATGGCAAATGTTTATTCGAGAAAAGAAATAGTTTTAGTTAAAGGAAAAGGTGCAGTTGTTTGGGATATAAAAGGCAAGGAATATTTAGATTTTACAAGCAGTTATGGGGTTGCAGCTTTAGGACATTCGCATCCAAAGATAGTTAATGCCATAAATAAACAAGCAAAAGAATTGATTAGCTGCCACTCAGGTTTTTATAACCCGAAAAGAGCTGAACTTTTACAGAAAATTGTTAGAATAACTCCAAAAGAGCTAAACAAGGTTTTTCTCTCAAATAGCGGAGCTGAATCTGTTGAATGTGCAATAAAATTGGCACGCAAATTTTCCGAGAAACCTGAAATAATATCTTTTATGAATAGTTATCACGGAAAAACTATGGGTGCTTTATCTGCTACCTGGAATAAAAAATATCGCAAGCCATTTGAACCCCTAGTACCTGAATTTAAACACATTCCTTCAAATAACTTGCAGAAGCTAAGACAAGCTATAACTGAAAAAACTGCTGCAGTAATCATGGAGCCTATAAAAGGCGAAGGTGGAGTTTATGTTCCTAGCCTAGGTTTTCTTCAAGGAGTAAAGGAGATTTGTGAAGATCAAAATGTTTTATTAATTTTAGATGAAGTTCAAACTGGATTTGGCAGAACAGGCAAAATGTTTGCTGCCCTAAATTGGAATATTACTCCTGACATTCTTTGTTTGGCAAAACCTTTTGGTGGTGGACTACCACTTGGGATTACAATAGCAAAAGATAAGATAATGTCCTCTTTTGGAATTGGAGAACATACAAGCACATTCGGTGGCAGTCCAATAGTTTGTGCCGCTGCTTGTGCTGCTATTGATTGCCTTTTACAGGAAAACCTAATAGAAAATGCTTCTACTCAAGGCGACTACTTTAAATTAAAACTAGAAAACCTGAAAACTAAATATAAGCTGATAAAGGAAGTTAGGGGATTAGGATTAATGCTTGCAATTGAGCTTAGAAAAGATGTTTATGATATTATCCAGAAAGTAATGGCTAAAGGTCTTCTTATCTTAAATGCAGGTCGAACTGTTTTGCGTTTTTTACCCCCTCTGATAATTACAAAAAAACAAATTGATCAAGCAATAGAAATTCTCGATTCAGTATTGGGAGACGAATAAATTGGCCGAATCAAAAATCCGCTTTTTAACTAACTTATTAGGTATCTATAGCCCTTCGGGCTGCGAAGAAGAGATTTCTGAATTTCTTATTACTGAAATGAAAGAACTTGGTTTTTCAGTAAAAAAAGATTCAATTGGCAATGTGATAGGAGAAATAGGACAAGGAGATTTAACAATAATGCTTTGTGGACATATGGATACAGTAGTTGGTCATCTTCCTCTAAGAGTTGAAAATGATCGGATTTATGCCAGAGGTGCAGTTGATGCGAAAGGCCCCTTGGCTTCAATGATACTTGCTGCAGCAAAAGCCGCTGAAAATCCCAAATGCAAAGCAAAGCTTATTGTAGCTAGTGTTGTTGAGGAAGAAGCAACTAGCAAAGGAATAAAAAATTTAATAAAAGAAGGTATTAAGGCTGATTTCGCTATATTTGGAGAACCTAGTGGAGTAGGAAATATAACAATAGGCTATAAAGGCAATTTACACATTAAAATTATCTGTAAAACAGAAACAGGGCACTCTTCAACACCATGGGCTTATGAAAACGCTCTTGAAAAAGCATTTGAACTATGGAATCAAATAAAAAATAAATTCAATACTGGTAAAAATCCCCAAAATCCCTATTATATAGTAACAGCTTGCCTTACCCAGATAAAAGGTGGTTTTGCAAACTCTGTAATTCCTTTTAAGAGTGAAATGCACATAGATCTTAGAATTCCACCACCAAAAACATCAAAAGAAGTTCTAGATGAGGTTATTAATGAAATTGACAAGTATTCAATAAAAAATCCACGAGTAAAGATTGCCTATTTAGTGGAAGATTCAAATGAGCCTTTTGAAATAAATAGGATGTCACCACTTGTACGAGCTCTTTCCTTTTCTATAAGAACAATCACTAAGAAACCTGTGGTTTTATTAAAGAAAACTGGTACAGGGGACATGAACATACTTGGACGTGCCATTAAAGCTCCAATCGTTACTTATGGACCTGGTGACTCTCACTTAGATCATACAAAGGAAGAGCACATAAAAATTCAAGATTATTTAAAGAGTATTGAAATTTATGAAAAAACCATCATTCGATTATGTGAATTGCATAACAAATAAAATTATTGATTTAATTTTTATTAGTGAATCTCATTTATTTAATTTAAATTCTTCATGAATTGCATTTACAGCAAGAGATCCATATTTCTCTTTTACAACAAAAGAAATGTTTAGTTCTGAAGATCCTTGAGCTATCATCCGAATATTTATGTTCTTATTTGCAACTGCTGTAAAAATTCTGGATGCAACTCCCATTGAACCTTTCATATTAGCTCCCATCGCTGCGATAACACAAACATCATCCTCATAACTTACTTCATTACCCGAATTATTACCTAATAATGCTATTTCTAATGTACTCATTGCACGTTCTATTTGGTTTCTACGAATAATTATAGAGATGTTTGCTTCTGAAACAGCTGATGATACCATCATTATGTTGATATTCTTTTTTCCTAAAATATTAAATATCTTAGCATAACTTCCTGGTGCGCCGACCATTCCAGCACCTTTAATGTTAATCATTGATACATCCTTGATTAATGCTATAGCTTTCACAACTTCTTTTGATTCAACCTCTGGGCCTTCAGATATTAAAGTTCCTTTGCTTTCAGGATTAAATACATTCAAGATTCTCACAGGAATATGTTTCTTAATTACAGGTTCCAATGCTCTAGGGTGCATGGCTTTTGCTCCGAATATAGCCATTTCCGCTGCTTCTCCGTAAGATAATCCATCAATAGTTTTTGCTTCTTTAATTATCTTAGGATCTGATGTCATTATTCCATCTACGTCTGTCCATATCCAAACTTCATCAACGTTGAGGACAAAACCTAATATTGTGGCAGTATAATCTGACCCCCCGCGGCCCAAAGTAGTTATAATCCCATCTTGATCTGCGGCAATATATCCAGTAACAACTGGAATGATCTTTTTTTCTAGCAATGGTTCTAATTGGTTTATAACTTGTTGTGTTGTAAAGTTCATTAACGGATTTGCTTCTCCAAATTTAGAATCTGTGACTATTCCCGCTTCTTTCCCTGTGAAGTGTTGAGATTCAATCTTCTGATCATTTAGTGTAGCTGAGACTATTATAGAGGATAATCTTTCTCCAAAAGATACTACTTGATCTTTGCTCTTTAAGGTAAGTTCGCCTACGTAACAAATTCCTTTAAGAATTTTTTCAAGTTTTTCGATTACTTTTTTAACTTTATTTTTTGTCTCTTTTTTTATTTTTTCACTTTTTATTGCTTCATTTATTACACTAATGTGTTTTTCAAATAATTTATTAACAAATTTTTGAATGTTTTCTTCCTTTCCGCTTTTAATTTTATTTGCTGCTTCTATAAGCTGATCAGTCACATTTGCCAATGCAGAAACTACAACAACAATTTCATGTCCTTTTTTTGAATTTTTTCTAATAATATTTGCTACATTGCAAATGTTTTTCCCATTGCTAACTGAAGTTCCACCAAATTTCATTACAATTCTTTTCAATTTTTTTCCTCCCATTTTCAAAGTAGCATTCTATTAGCTAAATTATATTTAATATCTAGTAGATCTCTTAATATTGCACCAGCAGTTTCAATACCACCTGCGCCTCTACCAATAATTGTTTGTTTTCCAGCATATTCTGAAATGAATGTTACTGCATTGAGAACACCACTCACGCATAATGGATCATTTCTCCGGATCTCCTTTGGAGCTACAGTTGGTTTTCCATTTATTGATCCAATTAATTTTATTCTTTTTCCTTTTTTTGTAGCATTATTCAGTTCTTTTAATGTAATGTTTTTAATTCCATTAACCTTGACATCTTTCAATGTGAATTTTTTGTTAAATATCCAATTGCCAATGATCACAACTTTGCAGGCTGCGTCTATACCATTTATATCCATTGAAGGATCAGTTTCTGCATAACCTAGTTTTTGTGCAAGTTCTAATGCTTTTTTGAATGTAACTCTTTTCTCCGCCATCTCCGTTAGAATATAATTTGTGGTTCCATTTAAGATACCTTGCATCTCATTGATCTTATCTCCAGAGAGACATTTTTTTGCGAATTCTAAGATTGGAGTACCTCCTCCAACGGTTCCACTAAAGCGTAGCAAAACTTTGTTATGGTCTGCAAGTTCTGTTAATGTTGGAAAAGCAAGTGCCAATGGTCCTTTATTTGTAGTAATTACATGCTTTCCACTGTTAAATGCTGTTTTTATATTTGATAATCCTGGTTCAGCGTTAACAACATTGGTAGATGTAGCTTCGATCATAATTTCCGCTTCAGTAGATTGGATTATTGACTGGGCAATAGCTTGCGGTTGACCAAATTTTTTGTCGGCTGCAACCGATCCTTCCCTTGTTTTCACTTTTTTTATTCTCTCTAAATCCAATCCTTTTTTATTAACTGCTGCACCACCTCTGTCAGTTATGGCAACCACTTTAGGATTGAAACCATATTTTTTGAGATTTTCAAATTTTTGATTTTCGAAAATATCGATTAAACTTTGTCCAACTACACCATATCCTGTTAAAATAATTCTCAAGATCTTTCCTCCAAAATAGTTAATGACCGATTTTTTCTTAGTTCCAAAACTTCTTCGATGGCTTCAATATTTGCTTTTACTTCAATAGGTTTTTTACTTATTTTTACTGCGGTATCTGGATCTTTTAGTCCATGACCTGTGGTTACACATACCACTCGTTCATCTTTATCTATTATTCCTTTTTCGATTAATTTCTTTAATCCAGCAATAGATGAAGCACTGGCTGGTTCAACAAATAATCCTTCTGTTTGAGCCAATAACTTCTGTGCTTCTAAAATTTCCTCATCACTTACTGTTTCTGCAGTTCCATTGGACTCTTTTATTGCTGTAAGAGCCTTTTTCCAGCTTACTGGAGCTCCTATTCTAATTGCAGTTGCAACAGTTTCAGGATTATCAACTGGGATAATTGTATCCTTTCCGTTTTTAACTGCATTAGCTATTGGAGCCGATCCTTCAGCTTGTATTCCCGTCATTTTAGGTAATTTTTCCAAAAAACCCAGTTTGCGGAATTCTTTTATTCCTTTCCAAATTGCGCTAATGTTTCCAGCATTTCCGACAGGAACGATTATTCTATCTGGCGTTTTAAGATTCAATTGATCGCAAATCTCAAATCCCAAGGATTTTTGTCCTTCAATTCTAAAGGGATTAATTGAATTTAAGAGATAGATATTTTTGTATTTTTCTGAAAGTTTAAGAACTATTTCTAATGATTCATCAAAGTTGCCTTGTACCTGAATAACATTAGCCCCATATATCATAGCTTGTGATAATTTTCCATAGGCAATTTTTCCTGATGGTATAAGAACAATGCATTTAAGTCCTGCTCTTGCTGCATAAGCAGCTAAAGAAGCAGAAGTGTTACCTGTAGATGCGCATATTACCGATTTTACTCCAAGCTCAACAGCTTTTGTTACTCCCACTGTCATGCCTCTATCTTTGAATGATCCTGTTGGATTTTCTCCTTCATTTTTCACAAAAAGTTGGCTAATTCCTAATATCTTACTTAAGTGTCTGCTGTGATGCAAACCTGTTCCCCCCTCTTGAAGAGAAACAATTTTTGCAAAGTCTTTGACAGGCATAAAATCTCTATATCGCCAAACTGAAAGCGGAGCATTTTCCCAGTTACTTTTGTTTAATTCGGTTATTATTTTTCTGTAATCATATTTGATTTCTAAAAGATCTCCACATCTCTTGCAAAAATAAATGATCTCATCAATATCATATTTATTTTTACAATTAATACATTCTTGATATGCCATATTTCTGCCTCGTTGTTAGTTTAATTGATTTAGATTTGTGTTTGATTTTGATTATTTGTATTTTAACACACCACGTTGGACAAAGCTTCATAGGTTTTCAAGCTATCCTTCTTTTCTACAACAATTATTGTTTCAGTCCAACATGAAATAAACTCGATGACATTTACATTTTGCTCTGATAATAATGTTGTAAGAAAAGCAATTACTCCGGGAATAGCTTCTAATTCTTTAGGTGAATGCATGACGATCATAGTGCAATTATCGTGTTTGACCAGTGAGCTAACCTTTTTCGGCATATCTTTTTTATCTAATAAATAAACAAATTTATCTGGAAGATCTACTTTCATTCCTTTTTCGATATCAATTTGTTTACTTGTAATTAATACTGATTTTCCGTCATAAACAACCAAAATACTTTTTCTTAGAATTTCTAAGACTTTTTCTTCTCTTTTTTGTTTATTTTTTTGCAATTCTCCAGCAAATCTTCTTAATGCAGCCTTTACTGCACTTGTGTTTTTTATATCAAGATCTTCTTGTATTTGTCTTGATAATTCACTTAAGTTGACTATTCCTTTTTCTAAAGCTTCTAGCAAGTAAGGTTTGTTTCTAAGGTATTTTCTTACCTTTTTGGCTATTGTCATGATGCAATAATGTATCGTATGATACACTTAAAGCTTATTATGTTACAAAAAGGTCACAACATTTAAAAATAATGCTCCTGTGGTAAGTGGAATAATTTCAACTAAAAAACAGGGGGAGCAAAAAATTACCGAAAAAATTGTACTTGCTTACTCGGGCGGATTAGATACTTCAGTTCTTATTAAATGGCTTCAAGAAAATTTTAATGCAGAAGTAATTTCAGTAACAGTTGACGTTGGTCAAAAAGAAGACTTGAATGAAATAGAAAAAAAAGCTAAAAAACTAGGAGTTTTAAAACATTACTCAATAGATGCAAAGAAAAATTTTGCAAAAAATTTTGTTTTTCCAGCAATTAAGGCTAATGCCCTTTATGAAGGTAAATATCCCATAAGTACAAGCCTATCTCGTCCACTAATTGTTGAAGAGATGGTGAAAATTGCTAAAGAAAATAATGCAACAGGCTTAGCTCATGGGTGTACTGGAAAAGGGAATGATCAAGTACGCTTTGATGTCTCCTTTGCGTCATTAGCTCCAGATCTGAAAATGATTGCACCTGTTCGAGACTGGAAGCTGACTAGAAAAGAAGAACTTGAATATGCAAATAAAAGGGGGATTTATGTGTCTAATGCAGCTAAAAAGTATAGTATAGATCAGAGCATCTGGGGCAGATCAATAGAATGTGGGATTTTAGAAGATCCCGATAAAGAACCCCCTGAAGACGTGTTTGAATGGACAACTACACCTGAAAAAGCACCAAATACTCCTCAATATGTCTCTATAAAATTTCAAAATGGTGTTCCAATTAGCCTCAATGATAAGGATATGGAACCTCTTTATCTGATTAAAATGTTAAATGAAATCGCTGGTAAACATGGGGTTGGACGAATAGATCATATTGAAGACCGTCTAGTAGGTATCAAATCAAGAGAGATTTATGAGTGTCCTGCTGCAACAGTTTTGCTTGAAGCTCACAAGGATTTGGAAAAATTGGTTCTTACTCGACATGAGGTTTTTTTCAAACAAAATATTGATTCTAAGTGGACTTTCTTAGCTTATGCTGGACTCTGGAATGATCCCCTTAGAGAAGATCTTGAAGCTTTTATCAATAAATCTCAAGAAAAAGTGAATGGTACAGTTAGATTGAAATTATTTAAGGGTGGACTACAAGTTGTTGGTCGTTCATCCAATTTTTCGCTTTATGATAAAAATTTAGTAAATTATGACATAAAAACAGGGTTTAATCAATCATACTCTAAAGGATTTATTGAATTATGGGGATTGCAAACAAAGATGGCTAATCTTTTAAAGCAAAAAATCAAAGATCAAGAGGTGGCTGAATAAAAAAAGCCTAACTTAAAAGAATGGAAGGAGTTTGTTTTGTCAAAATTATTGAGTGGAGGAAGATTAAAGTCTGTTAGAAAAGATATTTCTCTTTTTACCTCTTCAATCAAGGATGATCTTGTGTTATCGAATGCTGTGATTAACATTAATAGAGCACATGTAATGATGCTAATGGAAGAAAAAATCATTGATCAATTTACTGGAGTTTCTCTTCTTAAGGCTTTGACTTCTCTTCTAGAAACCTCGTTTACTCCATCAATTGAGGAAAATGAGGATATCCATATGGCTGTCGAAGAAGCTGTTTTACAAAAAACAGATGAAGAAACTGGAGGAAATCTTCATATTGCAAAAAGCAGAAATGATCAGATCTCTACAGCAATTCGTATTCACCTTAGAATACTTTTGCTTAATTCAATGAATAATATTCTAAAACTCCAAAAAAATTTACTTGATACTGCAGAGCAGCATCTTGAAACAATTATTCTGCAATATACACATCTGCAGCCTGCTCAACCAGTTACATTTGCGCATTATCTTTTATCATTTAGTGATAATTTGGAACGTAGTTTTCAAAGATTCATAGAAGTTTATAAACGTATTAATGTATGTCCTTTGGGTGCTGGTGCATTAGCAACAACAAGTTTCAAAATAAATCGTGCTATGGTTTCAGATCTATTAGGTTTTGATGATATTCTAGAGAATTCTATTGATGCAGTTAGTAGTAGGGACTTTATACTAGAAACTTTGAGCATATTTACTCTGTTATCAGTTACTATCAGTAGACTTGCTGAAGATCTGATTATTTTTAGTTCAATGGATTTCAATGTTATTGAATTACCTGATGAATTTGTCTCAACTAGTAGTATTATGCCTCAAAAGAAAAATCCAGAGCCACTTGAAATTATTAGAGCGAATGCTAGTAGAGTGTTAGGTGATTTTGTTAGTTCTGTTTCCACTGTGAAAGGATTACCCTCAACCTATAATCTTGATTTCCAACAAATTACGCCAAACCTTTGGAATTCAATTGAAAATGTAAATGCATCTTTGTATGTTCTTTCTGAAATTTTACCAAAATTAAAAATTGCAAATGTTTCTTCTGATAAAGCTCAAAATAGTTTTGTAGCAGCAACAGAAATTGCTAACTTTCTAACCAGAGAATATCATATTCCTTTTAGAACTGCACATAAAATTGTTGGAGCTCTTGTAAGATCATTAATTGCCAATAATTTAACATTAAATGATTTGACATCAGAAATGATTCAAAATATTTCAAAAAATATAACTAAAAGTAAGATAAAAATCTCAAACAAACAAATTTCTGATATTACTAACCTTCAAAAAATTATTAACTCTTACAATGTAAAAGGTGGACCCGCGCCAAAAGAAGTAAAGAGAGCTTTGATTCAACGAAATAAACATATTACTAATAATCAAAATTCACTATCTATCTTACAACAGAAATTATTAAGCGCTCAACAAAAAATGGAGTCTAAAATCTCTTATTTTTTATCTCAGAATCAATCAAACATAAAATTTAAAAATTCAAAGTTATAGGTAGAATAGGGCTTTGGTACCAAAACTTAATTCCTGCAAAGAAGCAATTCTCGCATTAGAGGATGGTACCATTTTTCGAGGCAAAGGATTTGGTTTTGTCGGCAAAACTTCAGGTGAAGTTGTATTTTCAACTTCAATGGTTGGTTATCCAGAAGCACTAACTGATCCCTCCTATAAAGGACAAATTCTTACATTAACTTATCCTTTAGTAGGCAATTATGGAGTTCCATCATATAATGATCTTGATTATAATGTGCCTAAATATTTCGAATCAGAAAAAATCCAGGTACAAGGACTTATTATCCATGAATTATGTCATGAACCTTACCATTGGGCTTCTGAGAGAACTTTGGAAAAGTGGTTATCTGATGAAAAAATTCCAGGAATATATGGCATCGACACGAGACGTCTTACTAAGAAACTGAGAGCTCATGGTGTTATGCTGGGAATATTACAGGTTTTCGCAGATGAAAACGAGCCCAAAACTAATACTATTCTTGATGAAGTTAAAAGAATTCCTGATCCTAATCTCACTAATCTTGTTGCTCAGGTTTCAGTGAAAACACCAATCGAATATAATATCTCTGGAAGACGCAAAGTTGTTTTAATTGATTGTGGAGTAAAAAATTCGATAATCAGAAACCTTTTGAAACGGGAAATAAATGTAATTCGGGTTCCCTATGATTTTTCTGCAAAAGAGGTTATGGAATACAAGCCTGATGGTGTTTTCCTCAGTAATGGTCCAGGTGATCCTAAAAATTGTGTTGCCACAATAAAATGCATAGGAGAATTAATAGAAAATATTCCTCTAATGGGAATTTGCCTTGGAGCTCAAATATTAACGTTAGCTATGGGTGGTGATACTTACAAATTAAAATATGGACATAGGTCTCAAAACCAACCTGCACTCGATTTGACTAATAATCGTTGTTATATAACTACTCAGAATCATGGTTATGCTATAAAAAATGAATCTCTAAGCGGTACTTCGCTGAAATCTTGGTTTATAAATCCTAATGATAAGACTGTAGAAGGTGTTAAGCATAAAGACAGACCAGTATTTGCTGTGCAGTGGCATCCTGAAGCAGCTCCAGGTCCTTATGATACTGAATTTCTTTTTGATACATTTTTAAAATTAATGGAGATCCATTAATATGCCAAAGTTTGCTTGGATCCATAAAGTACTGGTTTTAGGCAGTGGAGCAATAAAAATTGGAGAGGCTGCTGAATTTGATTATTCTGGAAGTCAGTGTCTAAAAGCTCTAGCTGAAGAAGGCATAGAAACTGTTCTTATTAATCCTAATATTGCTACTATACAAACAGATCCCCGTCTTTCTGGAAAAGTCTACCTGCTTCCAGTCACCCCGAAATTTGTTGAAAAAGTAATAAGGAAAGAACGCCCTGATGGAATTCTTCTTGGTTTTGGTGGACAAACGGCTCTTAATTGTGGATTAGAACTGGCGAAAAAAGGAATTTTAAAAAAATATAATGTAAAAGTATTGGGTACACCTATTTCAGCTATAGAAGATACTGGTGATCGACAGCGGTTTAGACAGGCGATGCTTGATGCTAATGTTCCACCTTTAAGAAGTAAAGCTGCTACCTCGATTAGAAAAGCTTTAGAAATTGCTCATGAAATAGGCTATCCGGTTATAATAAGAGTGGCTTTTACTCTTGGAGGCAAAGGAGCTGGTATAGCAAAAAATGATTCTGAACTCAAAAAAATTGTTAGATTGGGTTTAGCTCAAAGTAGAATTTCTCAAGTTCTTGTTGAGGAGTATGTAGGTCATTGGAAAGAACTTGAATATGAAGTTATGCGTGATTATGCTAATAATTGTTTGATAGTTTGTAATATGGAAAATTTGGATCCTATGGGTGTACATACCGGGGATTCAATTGTTGTTGCTCCTTCTCAGACGCTAACAAATAGAGAATATCATCTTATGCGCTCTTCTGCGATAAAGGCTATACGCCATTTAGGAATAGTTGGAGAATGCAATATTCAATGGGCTTTAAATCAGAAATCAGAAGAATATCGAGTGATAGAGGTTAATTCAAGAATGTCAAGAAGCTCTGCTCTTGCAAGCAAAGTCACCGGCTATCCATTGGCTTACATAGCTACTAAACTAACAATAGGTTATCTTTTACCTGAACTTACCAACAAAGTAACACAAGTCACTACAGCTTGTTTTGAACCTGCTCTTGATTATGTAGTAATTAAAATACCACGATGGGATTTGCAGAAATTTAAGAAAGTTGATCGTCATGTCGGTCCTCAGATGCGTTCTGTGGGAGAGGTTATGGCGATTGGTCGGTGTCTAGAAGAAGCGCTACAAAAAGCTACTAGAATGTTAGATAACGGCAAAAAAGGTCTGGTATGTAATGAAGATTTTGAAAAGGAATCAATCCAACAAATAAAAGATATTTTAGCTAATCCAACTGATGAGCGTCTTTTTAAAATAATAACAGCTTTAAAACTTGGCATCTCTATTAAAGAAATTTATGAGCTTAGTGGCGTTGATCCGTTTTTCCTTTACAAGCTTCAAAATGTCATTAATATGGAAAACGACCTCCGATCATTAAAAATTGATGAAACTTCTGCGGTAGATATAATAAAAGAAGCAAAGCGAATTGGTTTTTCTGATAAACAAATTGCTATTTGTCAAAAAACTGATGAATTAAGTATAAGAACTTTTAGAAAACTCAATAACATTCTTCCTGTAATAAAACAGATTGATACTCTAGCAGCTGAGTGGCCTGCTAAAACAAATTATTTATACATAACTTATGGTGGAGATGAAGACGATATTCAACTTAAAAACCATAAAAGTAAGGTTATCGTTTTAGGATCAGGTGTTTTCAGGATAGGTTCTAGTGTAGAATTTGATTGGTGCGGTGTAAACACCATCTGGGCTCTTAAGAAAAACAACATTCAAGAAGCGATAATGGTCAATTATAATCCAGAAACTGTATCAACAGACTATGATGTTTCAGATAAATTATATTTTGAAGAATTAACTACTGAGCGAATTTTAGATATCTACGAGAAAGAGAATCCCTTAGGAATAATTGCAAGTGTTGGAGGACAAATTCCAAATAATTTAGCAATGAAGTTGGCCAATTCGGGTGTGAAATTATTAGGTACCTCAGCTGAAAATATTGATCTAGCTGAAGATAGATCCAAATTTAGTGCTCTGCTTGATGAACTTAACATTCTTCAGCCAAGTTGGAGTAAACTAACATCTATTGCTAGTGCTAAACGTTTTGCCGATAAAATTGGTTATCCTGTGCTTGTTAGACCTAGCTATGTTTTATCAGGTTCTGCTATGAGAGTAGCATATGATGAAGTCTCTTTGGAAAATTTTCTTAAATTAGCAGCTTTGGTATCTCGTGATCAACCTGTTGTTATTTCTAAATTTATGGATAAAGCCAAAGAAGTTGAAGTTGATGGTATTTCTGATGGAGAAACTTGCATTATAGGTGCTATTGTTGAGCATGTAGAAAATGCTGGAATTCATAGTGGTGACGCAACAATGAGTATTAGCGTTCCCCCTCAAACTCTCTCACCTCTTATTCAGAATAAAATTGAAGACGTAACATACAAGATTGTCAATGCTTTGAAAATCAAAGGACCATTTAATATTCAATATCTTGTTAAGGATGATACAGTTTATGTTATTGAATGCAATTTAAGAGCTTCTCGTTCAATACCTTTTGTAAGTAAGACCAGAGGAGTTAATTTGATTGAACTTGCAACTTTGGCTATACTCAATAAAAAGTTTAAAGATTTACCTGTATGTGGACTTCCAAAGATATCTCATGTAAGTGTTAAAGTTCCACAATTTAGTTTTATGCGTTTGAGTGGCGCAGATCCAGTTTTAGGTGTTGAGATGTTAAGTACAGGTGAGGTGGCTTGTTTGGGAGAAAATTTTGAAGACGCTTTTTCAAAAGCAATTCAATCTGCCCAATTTAGAATACCCCCCAAAGGGGGATCGGTATTGATAACTGTTGGCGGTGAGGAGCCTAAGAGAAGAGTTGTACCTATAGCTAAAGACCTATCAAAGCTAGGTTTCAAAATCTACGCGACAAAAAATACAGCAAAAGTTTTGCGTGAATCAGGCCTAGACAATGTTTCCGTGTTACATAAAGTAATGGAAACTACTGCCAGACCAAATATTCTGGATTATCTTCATAAAAGAAAAATTCATTTAATAATTAATGTTCCTATGGGAAGAGAAAATAGAAAGATGTCCGATGTTTTAACAGATGGCTATATTATTAGAAGACAAGCTGTTGAATTCAACGTGCCTGTGATTACAAATCTGGAACTGGCATTAGCTTTAGTCAAAGTTTTGAAAAAGAGAGATACAAATGGTGAAACCATTCGATCTCTCAACGAGTATATGGAGGCTCTTCCTTGGAAACTATGGTAATCTTTTTATCTGTATAAGATTTTTATTTCAATCTCTCTTCTAAATGATGGCTATTGGAGGTAATTGTAATCTCATCCAAAAAAAATTTTAGAACTGTTAAAGAAATCAATGATAAAATTCGTAATGGTGATGTGCAAGTTCTTACAGCTTTGGAAATGAAGAAATTAGTGGAAAGTAGTGGTGTTGAAGTTGCTCTAAAGGAAGTTGATGTTGTTACAACTGGAACTTTTGGAGCAATGTGCTCTTCTGGAGCATTAATTAATGTTGGTCATTCTGATCCTCCTATTAAAATTCAAAGGGCTTGGATGAATGATGTTGAAGTTAGTCATCCTGGTGCGGCGGTTGATCTTTTTATTGGTGCTACCCAAATGTCTGAAGAACAGCCATTTGAGTATGGTGGAGGCCATTTGATTGAGGATCTTATCCGTGGAAAAGAAGTAGAACTTAGAGCGACTGCATATGGAACAGATTGTTATCCTCGAACTCAGATTAAAACCAATCTCACCAAAGACGATCTAAATCAATTTCACTTGTTAAATTTTAGAAATTGTTATCAAAGATATGTTTGTGCAGTAAATAGTCTTGATCAAACTCTTTATACTTATATGGGTAAACTTCTTCCAAGATTTAGAAATGCGAATTTTTCTGGTGCAGGTGAATTAAATCCTTTAATGAATGATCTAACCTATGAGACAATTGGATTAGGTACTAGAATATTTCTTGGAGGAGCTCAAGGATATGTTATTAGCGAAGGCACCCAGCATGATCCAAAAAATAGGTTTGGGACAATTATGGTCAAAGGAAATTGTAAACAAATGTCCCCTGAATTTATACAGGGAGCCTCTTTTACAAATTATGGAACTACACTCTATGTTGGTTTAGGCATTCCAATACCAATTTTAAATAAAGATCTAGTAAAAAAGACAGCCATTAGAGATGAAGAAATATACACTGATATTGTTGATTATGGCATACCAAGAAGAGTACGTCCCAAACTGGGAAAAGTTAATTATAAAGAATTAAAATCAGGCTCAATAAGAATAAGCGGCAAGAAGGTTAAAGCTAGTTCATTATCAAGCTTCAAAAAAGCAAAACAGGTTTCTGAGCTTCTAAAACTTTGGATAGAAAACCAAGAATTTTATTTAACAACTCCTATTCAAAGACTTCCAACAGATACTGAATTTAAACCTATGAAACAGACACAAGAGACTTCTTTTGTTTCAAATGTTATGCATGATGCTGTTACATGTACAGAAGATGAAGAGATTCAAACTATTGCAAATAGGATTGTGACTAAATCTGTTAATCATATTATCGTAATCAATGCGGATAAGAAACTAAGGGGTATTGTAACTTCTTGGGATATAACTAAAGCTATGGCTGAGGGAAAAAACGAATTATCAAAATTTGTAACACGGCGAGTAATAACAGCCAAGCCTGAAGAGCCTTTAGAAACGGCATCTAGAAAAATGGCGAAATATAATATATCTGCTCTGCCTGTTATAAATCGAGAAAGAAAAGTACTTGGAATAGTTACTGCTGAAGATGTTTCTAGGCTTTTAGGGAAGTGAAAAACATGGCTAAAATTCTGCTAAAATTTTCAGAAAGTTTGGTTGGAAAACCCATAATCTCACAAATAATCATGAAATACAATGTCCCAATCAATATCATCACAGCTAATATTACCTCAAAAGGAGGCGAATTTCTCGCTGAGATACCGGATGAGATTCTAGTAAAGTTAGTTAAAGCTTTTAGAAAAAAAGGACTTATTGTCACTCTGCCTAAATTAATTGATATCGATGAAAAAGAATGTTTTAGTTGTGGTGCATGTATCACCATTTGTCCAGTTGAAGCACTTGTTTTTGATAAGGATTTTTCTTTAGTTTTTGATAAAGAAAAATGTTTAGGAAGTACCTGCAATGCCTGTGTTGATGCTTGTCCAGCAAAAGCAATAACATCCGGTTAATATTTTTTTTAACTAGCTAAGACAGGAGATTAAAAAACTTCAATGAAGAGAACTAAAAGTCTTTTCAAAGAATCATTTAGCATCAAAGAATCAAGTTGTACTATAATTTCTGATAAAAAAAGTGGATTTGAAATAGCAAGAGAATCTATTACTCAAAATAGAATTAAACTTGAAAAATATATTGAATATTCATTAGTAGTCTTAAACCAATGCATGTTCCAAAAGGTCCTTTAATCGTTGAATTAATGGCTAAATATGCTGAATTGGCTAATGTTGGTCCAATGGCTTCAGTTGCAGGAGTATTGGCTGATTTGGCTGTGTCTGATATGAAAAAATGTGGTTGTAATGTGGCAGTTGTTGAAAATGGTGGAGAAATATCTGCATTTTCAGATATACCAATAGACGTAGGTCTGTCCGCTGGAGATGTAAGTCTTTCTAATAGTTTCGGTTTTAGATTGGTTGATTTTCCTGTTGGAGTTGCTACCAGTTCAGGTCGGTTTAGTCATGCTTTAAGTTTTGGAGAAGCTGATGCTGTCACTATATTTTGTGAAACAGCCGGTATGGCGGATGCTGCAGCTACAGCCGTATGTAATGTTGTTAAAAGTAATCGGTCTGATAAGGCGATAAAAATAGGGATCAAGAAAGCAAAATCGATACAAAATGTTTTGGGTGTTTTGATTATTTATAATGATTTAGTTGGTACCGCGGGAAATATTCCGAAAATAATAAAAATCAATAAAAAAAATACAAGTCAAAATTTTCAGCATTTAAAGTGACTGTAGGACTAATTTTTCTGTTTTTAATATTTATTAATTCCATTTTTCAGTGTTTGAATATTTGGTCTTGGTAATAATTCATTCATTTATGGAATAACTCTAAGGATAATTATTTAATCAACCAAAAACAAAATAGGATGAATCAATAATTGATCAAGGATATAATAGTATTATTAAGATAATCGAGTTATGAAAATTTTAGGTGATCCAAATTGAAAGAAATCTGGGTTGAAATATCTTCAAGAGCTTCTGATTCAGAAAAAGTTGCCCTCCTGAACCTTGCAAAAGAAAATTGCGATTTTATCTTAAAGGAAGATCAAATAAAAAACATTTCAGGACAGGAAGAAATTGCTCTACTAAATAATTTAGATAAGAATAAAATAAAGCAATTAAAAGATGAAAATAAGAAGATTGCATTAAAAATAGCTATAAAGGGAAAAGAAGATGAGAATATTGCAGTAAAGGCTGCCGGATTTCTTGTTGATTATCTAATTCTTACGTGTTTAGATTGGTGTGTAATTCCTCTTGAGAATTTAATTGCTAAAACTCGGGGAAGAAGTAAGATTATTGCCAAGGTTCAAAATTCTAAAGAAGCAAAACTTGTTTTGGAGGCCTTGGAATTGGGAACTGATGGAATTTTATTAATTGCTAATAGTTCTAAGGAACTTAAAAAGACAATAGATTTGGTGAAAAAAAAGACTCTAAGTCTAAAACTGATTCCAGCTAAAATTGTATTTATTAAACAGATAGGAACTGGTGCTAGAGTTTGTGTTGATACCTGTGATATGATGGTTAAAGGTGAAGGGATGCTTGTTGGTTGTCAAGCTTCGGGATTATTTCATGTTGAAGCTGAAGTGACTGAGAATCCTTATGTTCAAGCACGACCATTTAGAGTAAATGCTGGATCTCTTTCTATGTATACTTTTAGCTCAATAGATAGAACTCGTTATTTATCAGATCTAAAAGCCGGTGAGGAAGTTCTAATAGTTGAAAAAAGCGGTAAAGTTCGGACTGCAGATGTTGGTAGGGTAAAAATTGAATTAAGACCTCTTATTTTGATTGAAGCTGAAGTGGAAGAAAAGAGAATTAAGACAATCCTGCAAAATGCTGAGACTATTCGCTTAATGACAATGAAAGATTCTATACCTGTAACTGAACTAAAAATTGATGATGAAGTATTAGTTCACTTAACAAAAAGTGGAGGCAGACACTTCGGTATTGCCGTTGATGAAGAAACGGTGATTGAACGTTGAAACCTAGAATTTGTGTTTCTCTTCTTCCAAAAAATTTTCGAGAAACCTATAGTTTAATTGAAAGAGCTGAAAAGCTAAAAGCTGATTTTATTGAATTAAGACTAGATCATCTTGAACCTAAAATTAATTTAAATGAATTAGCTAATTTAGGAAATATCCCTAAAATTGCAGCAATCCTGTCACCTCCAAGAAAAGGTGACTTTGCTTTATCAAAATTAGATCAACATAAATTTCTTATTAAAGCAGCAAAGAGCGGTTTTCAGTATGTTGATACGGCATTGGACTCCCCATATCTAAAAGAAACTATAAAGAAATTAAAATCCTTAAATTGCAAATCAATAGTTTCTTTCCATGATTTCAATCGACCATTGCCCTTGATAGATCTTCAGAAAATTCTCAAAAAAGAAATCTCTACCGGAGCTGAAGTTTGTAAAATTGTAACAACTGCAAAAAAGATTCAAGATAATCTTGATTTGTTAAATTTTATCTCGAAAAAATCATCTGAAACTAATCTTGTATCTTTTTGCATGGGTAAACTTGGCCGGGTCTCAAGATTATTATCACCATATTATGGAAGTTTTTTTACTTTTGCCTCTCTTGAACAAGGCTATGAAACAGCAGAAGGTCAAATTTCTATCCAAGATATGAAACAGGTTTACAAACTTTTGTAGTGTGATTATTTATGACTGTTTCTGGGAAAACAAAAATATATGGAGTTATTGGGGATCCAATTGAACATAGTTTGAGTCCAACTATTCAAAATTCTGCTTTTCAGTATTTTAATCTTGATTTTATATTTCTGGCATTCAATGTGAAGAATGAAGAATTGAAAAATTTCATTAAATGCACTAGATCATTTGGAATCCAAGGTCTAAATGTTACAATGCCTCATAAAGAAAATGTTATTCGTTACCTTGATGAAATTGATGATAATGCCAGATTTCTAAATTCAGTGAACACAATTGTAAATAATAAAGGAAGACTTTTCGGTTATACCACAGATGGAATAGGGGCTGTTTGTGCCCTCAAGGAAAATAATGTTGACTTGGCTTCAAGCAAAGTAGTATTACTTGGGGCAGGTGGAGCTGGAAGAGCAATCGCATTATCACTCGCAGATAAAGTTGCAAATCTTGTTATTCTAAATAGGGATTTGGAAAAAGCAAAAAGACTCTATATAAAATTAAAACAAAAATTTAATAGAAATATTTTTGGAGGATCACTATCAGAAGATTCAATAAAAAAACATCTTGAAAACTCGGATGTACTTATAAATGCTACAAATGTTGGTATGAAACCAAACCAAACAGAATCAATTATAGATTCAAGTATGCTATCTTCGAATTTGACTGTCATGGATATTGTTTATAATCCAATTGAAACTAAGCTATTAGTTGATGCAAAGAGAATCGGTGCAAATATAATCAATGGAATTGAAATGTTAATTTATCAAGGTGCCGCATCCTTCGAATTATGGAGTGGTAAAAAAGCACCTATTGATGTGATGAAAAAAGCAGCAATAAAAAAGATCTTAACCACAGGTGAAGCTAATTGACATTTAAAGGTGAAGCAATTGCTTATGGAGCTGCTACAATTGTTAATGCAATTGCCCTTGGGAAAGGTGCTGCATTAGGTGTGGATCTATGGACCAAAGCTGAAGTGACTCTTACAGATGAACCTAATATTATTCAAGGTGAGATAATTTCAGATTCAACCGAAGATACCTCTTTGATTGAAAAAGCAGTAGATAGAGTTTTTCGATATTTTAATTTGCAAAAAGAAGTTGGAGCAAAAATTAAAACCTGGTCAAATATTCCCATTGCTAGAGGTTTAAAAAGTAGCAGTACAGCTGCTAACGCTGTAGTATTAGCTACACTTAAAGTTTTAAACAAGAAAATTGACGATCTTTCGATCGTTTCTTTAGGTGTCGATGCTGCCTTTGAAGCAGGAGTTACTATTACTGGAGCTTTTGATGATGCTTGCGCCTCTTTTTTTGGCGGTGTTGTGATGACTGATAATTTGAATAGAAAACTTTTAAAACGAAATCAAATTCCTGAAAATGCAACAATTTTGTTTTTTGTTCCTAAACAGAAGGTTTACACAGCTAATACAAAAATTTCCAGATTAAAATCAATTAAAGCTCTTGTAAATATAGCTTTTCGGGAAGCAATGGAAGGAAATTATTGGACTGCTTTATCATTAAACGGATTTATTTATTCTTCAGTTCTAGGTTATGGTTCGGATTTAGCCTTTGCGTCTCTTGAAGCTGGGGCTTTAGCATCTGGACTTTGTGGTAAAGGACCAGCAGTAACTTCGGTTGTTACAAATGATAAAATCGACGAAGTAAAATCAGTATTTCAAAGATATGATGGTGATATCATAGAAACCTGTATCAATCATAAAAAAGCAGCTGTGATTCAAAAATGACAGATACTACAATTAATCCAGCAAAGAATCTTGCAGGAACTATTGTTGCCCCCTCATCAAAATCTTATTCTCAACGAATGCTGATAGCTTCATTGCTTTCAGAGGGAAGATCTATTATTTCAAATCCATTATACTCTGAAGATACTAAAGCTACTTTAAGAGCTATTGAAAACTTGGGCGCCAAAGTTAAGATCTCAGGATCTAAATGGATAGTAGATGGATCATTACCCTTGAAAAGCAAACCTGAACCAATCGATTGTAGAGAATCTGGGGCTACTTTAAGATTTATTTTACCCGTTTGTGCACTCGCACGTGGATCTTCAACTTTGACTTTTTCTAAATCTTTAGAGAAAAGACCTATCTTGCCCTTACTTCAAAGTCTCCAAGATTTAGGAGTTAGAACTGAAACTAGAGATTTTTGTTCGAAACCAGAAATTCTTGTTAAGGGTGGTGGCATTAGGGGCGGAAAGACCTCTATTCAAGGTGATATAAGCTCTCAATTTATTTCTGGTTTACTCTTTGCTTGTCCTTTAGCAAGTTTAGATACTATAATTCGACTAAATTCACCTCTTGAGTCTACCCATTATGTTGAAATGACAAAAGAAGTACTTGAAAATCATAATATATTCATCACAATTTCGGATAATTTTGATAAGTTCAATATAAAATCTGATCAAAAGTACACTCCAAATAACCATGTTGTACCAGGGGATTTTTCCTCAGCGGCTTTTATGTTGGCTGCAGCAGCTATAACTAATTCAAAGATAACTATCAAAAATCTAGAATCTTCAACTTTGCAAGGCGACAAAGCTATTTTAAATATTCTAAAGAATATGGGAGTAAATGTAAGAATAGAAAATGATCAAGTTATAATTGCTGGTCACAAAGATTTTCTTAATCCCATTGATATGGATGCAAGAAATATTCCTGATCTTGTGCCTATTTGCTCTGTTTTAGCATGTTATGCAAATGGGACTTCTAAAATACATGATGCTCATAGATTAAGGTATAAAGAGTCTGATAGGTTATTGTCGTTGTATTTAGAATTAAGAAAGATGGGAGCTGATATTCTAATTGATAATGATTGTCTTACGATTGGTGGATCTCGGACTTTGCATGGAGCTTTAGTTGATCCTCATAATGATCATAGGATCGCTATGGCCTGTTCTATAGCAGGATTAGGTGCGATTGGTGCTACTAAGATTAAAGATTCTGAATGTGTAAAAAAATCTTATCCAAGTTTTTTTGAGGATTTGCAAAAATTGGGAGTTGTAATAAGTGGTGGGAAATTCAATAGGTAAAGTATTTAAAATAACTACTTTCGGGGAAAGTCATGGAAGTTGCATCGGTGTAGTGGTTGATGGCTGTCCTTCTGGTTTACCGTTGATTGATAATGATTTTAATGAGGATTTATCTAAAAGAATTCCAAATGAACCAAAAATTGTCTCAGCGAGGAAAGAAATAGACAAGGTTCATATTTGTTCAGGAGTTTTTAAGGGACTTACAACTGGTGCACCAATCACTCTAATTGTTGATAACTGTGAAGGCATTTCAAAGGATTATGATCTTATAAAAGATTTACCTCGTCCAGGACATGCTGACTATCCTGCTATAATTAGGTACGGTGGGTTTAATGATTATCGAGGTGGGGGCAGATTTTCAGGGAGAGGCACAGTTTCAATTATCATGGGTGGTACTATAGCTAAAAAATTGTTGTCTCGTCTTAATATTGAGATTCTAGCATTTGCGAAATCAATTGGAAATATAGAAGTGAAAAGAACCATAAGTTTTGAGGAATTAAGGAAGAACAGATACAGTACTGTAGTACGTTGTCCTGATCTGGATATAGCTAAACTTATGAAAAAATCAATAATTCAAAGCAAAAAAGAAGGCAACAGTTTAGGTGGAATAATAGAATGTGTTGTTCTTAATGTTCCAGTGGGGGTTGGTGATCCAGTTTTTGATACTATCGATGGTGATATCGCTAAAATGATCTTTTCCATTCCTGCGGTTAAAGGAATTGATTTTGGCACAGGTTTTGAGTCTGCTAAATTGAAAGGTTCAGAAAATAATGATCAATATGCTATATGTGATGATACAATTGTAACAACCTCTAATAATGCTGGGGGAATTCTGGGTGGTTTATCTTCAGGTATGCCAATTATTTTAAGTGTAGCTTTTAAGCCAACTCCTTCTATTGGTTTAAACCAAAATACAGTTAATTTGAAAACGATGAAAGAAACCTCGATTAAAATCTCAGGGAGACACGATCCTTGTGTTGTTCCAAAAGCTGTACCTGTTGTGGAAGCTGCTCTTGCTATTGTTTTGGTTGATCACTTAATTCGTGCTGGTTTTATTCCAAATGTTTTAAAGGAGCAAAAATAAGATGGAGCAAATTAGCCAATTAAGAGATAAAATAGATGATATTGATAATCAAATCTTGGTTTTGTTGCAGCAGAGAGTTGAAATATGCAAAACAATAGGCTTTTTAAAAAAGAAATTAAAAATGTCGATTCAAGATAGTTCTAGAGAAGCTTATGTTTATAATCAATTGAAGTTAAAGGCAAAAGATTTGGGATTAGATTCAGAAGAGATTAATTCGATTTATCAGCAAATAATTAATATGTGTAGCGCTGTTCAAAGTTAAAAGAATCTAGTTCCTCATTATATTATTAGGGTGTTAGATTTGTTATACGAGATTAATGAGAAGGCAATAAAACTTCAAAATCAGGGAAAAAAGATAACGAAGCTAAATATTGGAGATCCTGATTTAGCTACTCCTTCAGAGATTGTTGAAGCTGCTTATGTTGCTTTAAAAAAGGGTAGAACAAAGTATGCTTCAGCTTTTGGTGAGCAAACTCTAAGAGAAAAACTTGGAAGCATTCATGGAGTTTCTGCTGATAATATTGTTATTACTCCTGGTTCAAAATGGGGTATTTTTTCCACTATGTATTTGATGCTTAAGAATGGTGGAAATGTGGTTATTCCCACTCCTTATTGGACTGCTTATGGATTAACTGCCTTGAACCTTGGCGCTGAAGCCAGATTGTTAAAAACTGATCTTAATTCTAATTGGAGAGTTGATCTAGAAGCACTCGAGGAATTAATTGATAATAAGACTCGATTAATTATATTGAATAATCCGAGTAATCCTACGAGCAAAGTTATGGATGAGAAGGTTGTTGATGTAATAGTCAAGATTGCTCATGAGAATAATATAATGATTCTATCTGACGAAGTTTATTCCAAAATTAGCTTTGTTGACACAAAGAGTATATTAGATTATGATAGCGACAATATTTTGGTTACTGGATTTTCTAAAATGTTTACTATGACTGGTTGGCGTATAGGTTATGTAATAGCTAATGAGAAACTGATTTCGAAAATTGGAAAATTGAACCAAATAACTTTTTCAAATGTTCCTGTTTTCATTCAAGATGCAGCATTGGTAGCATTAGATATTGAAGAAAAACTTACCAGCGAAATCAGGGAAATTTATTTCAATAGAGCGAAAATGGCTTCTCAAATCCTTTCTGAAGCTAAACTGGAATTTTCAAAACCAGATGCTCCATTCTATGTGTTTCCTAGGGTTAAAGGATTAGATTCAGAAAAGTTTGCGTTAGATCTTTTAGATGATGGTGTCGCTGTAGCTCCAGGGACTTCTTTTGGTGATTATAGAGAACACTTTAGAATCTCACTTACAGCCCCAGACAATGATCTTAGAGAAGCACTTCTACAGATTTGCAAGGCGGTTTCTAATTGAGACTAGCTATTATTGGCGCAGGAAAAATGGGATGTTGGTTTGCAAAGTTATTTAGAGATGAGGGTCATTCTGTAGTACTTGCTTCTAGAAATCACGAAAAACTGGTAAAGGTAGGTCGTAGACTAAATGTTGAGACTAGTAGTTTTTTAGGTGCAATTAAGGGTGCAGATAGGATCTTAATTTGTGTTTCAATAGATGCTTTTGAGGAAGTTGTGAAAATCATAAGCTCTGTTATTCAGAAAAAACAGATTGTAATGGATATTTGTTCCATTAAGGAGTATCCAGTTGATATTTTGCATAAATATTTGCCTGATAATCTTATTCTTGGAACTCACCCTGTCTTTGGTCCCGGTAGTACAGGTTTAAAAAATAAAACATTTATTTTAACTCCCACTAATCAAGCAGAAAAAAAATTTGCTCTAGAATTTAAAAAGTGGTTAGAGAATAGACTAGTACGGGTTTTTATTCTAGCTCCTGAAAAACATGATACTTTAATGAGTGTTGTTCTTGGTTTGCCTCATTTCATAGGTTTAGTGGCCTGCGATGTTTTACTTGAGCTTGAAGAGTATCCTGAAACTAAGAATGTTGCAGGCACTACTTTTAGAATGTTATTTACTTTAGCTGAAGTCGCAGCTTTGGAGGAACCTGAATTATTTAATAGCTTACAATTAAATCTGCCTGATACTCTGAATATTGAAACTCAATTTGTTAATAAGGCCAATGAGTGGTTGGGGTTAATTAAGAAAAAAGATTCAAATGCAATAATAAATAAAATGAATAAAATAAAATTTAAACTTAAGGAAATAAGCGATAATATTGAGCATTCTTATAAAGTAATGTATAAAATGTTAGAATCGTCAGAAAATTAATTTCTTCTAGTTTTTTGCTTTAGGATATGATCCTAAAAGTTTTAGGAAAGCAGAATTTTTTCTTAGTACTTCAATAACTTCTTTGCATCTTGCTTGGCTTCTGTGACCTTCAAAATCTAAATAGAAATTATATTCCCATGGTTTTTGTTTTGTTGGTCTGGACTCAATTTTTGTCAGATTTATCCCACGTTTTGCAAATTCCCCTAGTGCAGAGTATAAAGATCCTGGAGTGTGTGAAGCAGCGAAAATAATTGATGTTTTGTCATTACCTGTTTTTGGTGAATCTTCTTTTGATATGACAAAAAAACGGGTATGGTTAGTGTGATTATCTTCAATTTCTCTAGCTAGTATTGACATTCCATAAATTTCAGCTGCTTTTTCGCTTGCTATAGCTGCAGCGTTTTTTAATGTTTTTTCTTTTAACATTTTTACACTTCCAGCTGTATCGTATGTTGGAATTAATTTGAATTTACACTTTTCAAGAAATTTGCGACTTTGGGCTAATGCTTGAGGATGAGAATACACAGTATTAATTGACTCAAATTTTGTACCGGGATTTGCTATTAAGCAATGCGAAATTCTAATCACTATTTCGCCTTTAACTTTTAGGTCATGAGTTAAAAAAAGATCATAAGTTTGATTTACACTTCCCTCAAGAGAATTTTCAATGGGAACAACTCCAAATTCTGTTTTTTGATTTGTAACGCTTTCAAATACTTCTGCTAAGTCCTTGTACGGTTCTACTTCTACTTTTTCGCCAAAAAAAGCGTAAATAGCATCCTCGCTGTATGCTCCCCTTTCTCCTTGAAAGGATATTTTCAATTTATTTTCCCTGTTTTCGGTTTTTTATGAGGCATTTATTTATTCCGTTTATCATTGCTTCAACACTTGCCATAACAATATCTTCTCTTGCTGCGCGCGCTGAAATTATATTTCCTTTTTCGTCTTCCACTTTTATTACAACTTCTGCTACTGCATTAGATCCACCTGTTATAGCTTCCAATCTGTATTCGTTTAAGGTAATCTTTGCTAGGTTTTGAGTTAGTTTTTGAATAGCTTTTAGTGCTGCATCAACTGGACCTACACCTGTTTCAGCTGCACTGTATTCAGTTCCATCTAAAACTAGTCTAACTGAAGCTGTTGGGATAACTTTTATTCCTGTCATCACAGCTAAGTCATATAGATCTACAATTTTTTCTTCCGCTATAACTTCTCCAATTACTGCAGATGTAATGGCTATCAGATCTGCATCTGTTACCATTTTTCCTTTGTCGCCTAGATTTTTTATTCTTTTTACGATTTCTTTTAGTTGTTTATCATTAACATGAATTCCCACTTCTTCGAGTTCAGCTTTTATTCCGCGTGTTCCAGCAAGTTTTCCTGCTACAAGTTTTCTTTTTCGTCCTACTAGTTCAGGTTTTATGGGTTCAAAGGTTAATGGTTTAACAGTGACTCCTCTGGTGTGAATTCCAGATTCATGTGCGAAAGCGTTTTCTCCAACAATAGCTTTGTTGGCTTGAACAAATAATCCTGTGAGTGTAGACACAATTCTTGAGGTGCTATAAAGTAAGCGAGTGTTTACTCCTGTTTTGATTTTATAAATCATATGTAAGGCCATTACTACCTCTTCTAATGAGGCGTTTCCTGCTCTTTCCCCTAGCCCGTTTACTGTACAGTGTACTTGTTGAGCTCCTGCTTCTACTGCAGCTAAAGAGTTAGCTACTGCCATTCCAAAATCATCGTGACAGTGGATGCTTATTGGTATGTTAATTTCTGATTTGATTTCTCCTATGAATTCACTTGTTGTTTTAGGAGTCATTATCCCTACTGTATCTGGAATGTTGATTATGTTAGCGCCAGTTGTTTCTGCTGTTTTGCATACTTTTTTAAGAAAAGTCATGTTTGATCTTGTGGCATCCATTGGTGAAAATTCACATTTTAGTCCGTGTTTTTTGATATAATCAATCATTTTAGCAGTTGAGGATAAAACTTGGTTTGGGCTTAGATTTACTGCATATTTCATTTGAACTGGAGAAGTTGGGATAAATAAGTGGATTAAATCAACATCACATTCGATAGCTTTATCTATGTCTCCTTTAGTGGCTCGAGCAAGTGCGCATACTTCGCATTCGAGTTTCTCTTTAGCTATAGCTTTTACTACTTTTTTTTCGCCATCAGAAGACATAGGTGATCCAGCTTCGATCACGTCTACTCCTAATTTACTAAGTTGAGTTGCTATCTCGATTTTATCTTCAATTGTTAATGTTACTCCTGGTGTTTGTTCGCCATCTCTTAGTGTTGTGTCAAAAATTCGAATGTGTCTGTTTCTTTTTGCATTCATATTATTACCTTATTTCTTAGGTTATGGTTTCACCTATGGCTTTGGCCATTCCAAATGTTGTTGTGGTGCCTCCTAAATCTGGAATTGTGGGGCCCTCTTTGAGGATTTTTATTACCCCCTTTTCTATAGCTGTTCCTGCTTTAATGCAGTTTTGATCATTATGCTTTTCTCCAAGCCAATCTAACATCATTTTTGCTGCTAGAATCATTGAGATTGGGTTAGCAGTTTGTTTTCCTGCTCTATTTGGGGCTGATCCGTGGATTGGTTCAAAAAGGGCAAAGTTATCACCTATATTTGCTCCTGGTGCCATTCCTAACCCTCCTATAAGTTGAGCTGCTTCATCTGATAATATGTCTCCAAACATATTAGGAGTTACTAATACATCGAATTTTTGTGGTTCTTTTATAAGTCTCATTGCTGCTGCATCGACATATAACTCATTGAAACTAATGTCTGGGTAGTTTTTTGCTATTTCTCTGCATACTGATGAGAATAATCCATCAGTTATCCTCATGACATTGGATTTGTGTATTGCTGTGACCATTTTTTTATCATTACGTCTTCTAGCAATTTCAAAGGCTTTTTTTGCGATTCTTTCGCAATTTTTTCTTGTTATAACTCTAAGACATACTGTCGTATCAGATCCAATTGAGAATTCTTGACCTTTGTATACATCCTCTGTATTTTCTCTTACAAAAATCATGTTTATGTTTGGTTGAGTGGAAATTGTTGTTGGATAACTTTTGATAGGGCGCAGATTTGCATATAGATCAAACATTAATCTAAGCCTAACTATTACATCTGCGGCTGATTCACCTACTGGACCTTTCAAGCATGCATGAGATTCTTTGATTTTTTGAATACTATCTTCCGGTAATGCTACTCCTGTTTTTTCTAAACAAACATCTCCTGCGTCTGCTTCAATCATTTTTAATTTTATATCAAATTTGTTTTGTACTGACTTTAATACTTCTAATGTAGCTTCAGTCAATTCTGGGCCTATTCCATCCCCAGTTACCAATGATATTTTATATTCATTCATTTGTTTATTCTCCTTCGCAAGTTTTCTATTAATCCTCCATCATCAAGTATCTCAATGATGAATTGTGGAAGCTTGATTCCATTAATGATCTGATTATTAGAGTTGTTTTGAACTATTCCATTTAGTAAATCTACTGTTAAATCATCATCATTATTAACTAAATTTGAAATTCCTTCACATTCAATAACTGGCAATCCAATATTTATTGAATTTCGAAAGAAAATTCTAGCAAAGCTCTCTGCTATAACACATTTAACTCCAGCATATTTTAGTGCTAGTGGTGCTTGTTCTCGGCTTGAGCCACAACCAAAGTTTTTTCCACTAACAATAATTATGCCCTTTTCTGCTTTTTTTGGGAAATCTGGATCAATTCCTTCCATAGCATGTTTAGCTAGCTCTTTTGGATCAACTAATACTAGGTATTTTCCAGGGAGTATTACATCGGTGTCAATGTCTTTTCCAAATTTTATTGCTTTTCCGGATATTTTCATTTTTTTAAGCCTCGATTTCTTGAGGATTTGTTATTTTTCCTGTTATAGCCGAAGCTGCAACAGTAGCTGGAGAAGCCAAAAATACTTTTGCTTCTTTGCTTCCCATTCTGCCAATGAAATTTCGATTTGAAGTACTTATGCAAATCTCATCCTTTGCTAGCAAACCAATATGTCCACCAAGGCAAGGACCGCATGATGATCCGCAAACTAAAGCCCCGGCTTCTGTGAATGTCTCTATTAATCCTTCTTTTAGTGCATCTGAATAAACTTCTTGGGAAGCTGGAATAATTAGTGTTCTTACGCTATCTTTGACTTTTTTTCCTTTCAAAATCTTGGCGGCTAATCGTAAATCTTGCAATCTGCCGTTTGTGCAGGAACCTATGAAAGCCTGGTTAATCTCAATGTTCTTTGCTTCAGAGACAGGCTTAACATTGTCAACTCTTGGTGAGAAGGCAATCTGAGGTTCAAGATCTTTCACATTTAAGTTAATTATTTTTTCGTAAAAAGCATCATTATCGCTTTTTAATTTATTTATTGAATCCAAAGTTTGATTCGTTCTTCCTTCTAGAAACTTTCTTGTGGTAGCGTCAGGTTCAATAATCCCGTTCTTAGCACCCATTTCAACTGCCATATTGCATAAGGTCATTCTTCCAGCAATGCTCATTTTTTCTATGATGGGTCCCGAAAATTCTACACTTTTATATATGGCTCCATCAGCGCCTAGTTTTCCGATTATGTGTAGTATAAGATCTTTTGGTGTGACTAGCTTTTTGAATTCGCCATGAATATCTAATTTGATTGCTTCTGGAACTTTTAGCCAAATTTTGCCTGTAGCCATGACTGCGGCTGCTTCAGTTGATCCTATGCCTGTTGCAAAAGCACCTAATGCTCCATATGTGCATGTGTGTGAATCTGCTCCCAAAATTACTGTTCCAGGTAATACGTGGCCTTTTTCTGGTAAGACTTGATGACATATTCCTCCCTTTCCAACATCATAAATCTTTAATGTTTGTTCTTTAGCAAATTTTCGCATTGTTTTGTGTAATTCTGCGGCTGTTATAGATTCAGCTGGTATTTGGTGATCCAAAACTACTATTACTTTTTGATTATTCCAAACTTTATTGACTCCAATTTTTTCGAATGCTTTAACAGCTAAGGGTCCTGTTAGATCATGTATCATTAAAATATCCACTTTGCTGTCTATTATTTCGCCTGATTTTACTGAAATTTTATTGGAGGATTTTGCTAGGATTTTTTCTGTTATGTTCAATATTCTCACCTCTATAGAGTGTTTAATTTGATGAGTTTTGATCTTTATCGATTGACTTAATTTGACTGAAAATTAAGCCTTTCCACTTGACTTATTGTTTTTATTCCATAATTCTAATGGATTTTACTCCTCTTGCAAGGGCAGTTAATCCAGTTCTAGCTAATTCTAATATTCCATAAGTTCTCATCAAGTTAAGAAATGCATCTATTTTGTCTGAAGTTCCAGTTATTTCGATTGTTAAGCTTTCTGGTGATACATCAACAACTCTGCCTCTGAAAACTTCAACACAATTTATTGCATCTGACCTAGTTTTGGGGTCTGCTACTTTTATTTTTACGAGAGCTAACTCTCTAGCAACAATATTTTCTTTTTCCAAGTAGTTGACTTTTATAACGTCAATTAGTTTGTTCATTTGTTTGACTACTTGCTCTATGGTTTTTTCGTCACCATTAAGGGTTATAGTCATTCTTGCCAATCCTTTTTTTTCAGTATGGCCAACAGTGATGCTTTCTATGTTAAATCCTCTTCTTCGAAACATGTTTGCTATGCTGTGTAATACTCCTGGCTTGTTTTCTACTATGGCTGCAATTACTTTTATTTCAGAAGTTGCCATTAATAATTCCCTACCTGTTCGTTTATTCCACATCCTGGAGGAACCATTGGATCAACATTTTCTTCTGATGATATTGGGACATCGATAACTGTCGTGATGTCGCTATTGAGTGCTTCTTTTACAGCTTTTTTGAACTCTGGTAAAGATCTTGCTCTTAGACCTTGTGCTCCATAAGCTTCGGCTAGTTTAACAAAATCTGGGCTACTTCCAAGTTTTATTGCTGAATATCTTCCTCTAAAGAATAATCTTTGCCACTGAGCTACCATTCCGAGAACTGAATTATTTAGCACAACAACAATTACTGGGATTTGTTCTGTAACAGAAGTTGCTAGCTCTTGTTCGGTCATTCTAAAACTACCATCTCCAGCAATATCTACTACTACTTTATTTGGACAAGCGACTTTGGCTCCAATAGATGCTGGGAATCCAAAACCCATTGTTCCCAATCCCCCAGAGCTAATGAAAGTTCTAGGTTTTAATGAGTTAAAATACAACGCTGACCACATTTGGTTTTGACCTACTTCTGTAGCAACTATTGCATCGTTTGGTAATAATTTTCGAAGTTCGTATAAAATGGCTTTTGGTTTGATCTCTTTTTCATTATTATCAGGAGGCAGATTAAGTGTCTGTTTTAATTCTTTAACGTGTATAGCCCACGGTGCATCTTTATTTTTTAATTTTTTTATGATTTTATTATTAATTTCTTTCAAAGTTTTTCTTGCATCGGCAACTATGGGCACGTTTACTTCAATATTTTTTCCAATTTCTGCTGCATCGATGTCTATATGTATTATTTTTGCGGCTGCACAGAATGTATTTACTGTTCCTGTTGCTCGATCTGAAAACCTTGTTCCCACAGCCAAAACAACATCAGCTTCGCATAACAGTTTATTGGCTACCGGATTTCCATGCATTCCAATGCTTCCCACAGATAACGGGTGGTTTTCAGTAATAGATCCTTTTCCCATGAATGAGGTTGCTACAGGTGCCATTAAAATTTCTGCCGTTTTTGTTAACTCATGTGTTGCATTACTCGTGATTACTCCTCCTCCAGAAAGTATAACTGGTTTTTCTGCACTCATCAGCAGTTTTACAGCTCTTTCAATCTGCATGGGATGGGGTTTAGTTTTTGGTTTGTATCCTCTTATTCTTATTTTATTTGAAAAAACCATTTCTGCAACTTCAGATTGAAGATTTTTAGGAACATCTATTAGAACTGGTCCTGGTCTGCCTGTTGTTGCTATATAGAATGCATTTTTTATAATTTCAGGAATTTCAGCAACTGTTTGTATTTGATGGTTATACTTAGTGATTGGAGATGTAATTCCAACAATATCTGCCTCTTGAAATGAATCTCTACCTATCATGTATGTGGTGTTTTTGCTAGTTGTTGGGACTTGTCCTGTGAGTGCTACAACAGGGGCTGAATCCATATATGCATTTGCGATTCCAGTTACTAAGTTAGTGGCACCTGGACCTGAAGTAGCCATACACACACCAGGTTTTCCACTTGCTCTTGCATAGCCCTCAGCTGCATGTATTGCACCTTGTTCGTGGCGACACAGTATATGTCTTATTTCTGAATTACAAAAATGATCATAAATAGGAAGTACTGCCCCACCAAGTATACCAAAAATCACTTCTACTTTTTGTTTTTCTAGGGATTTTATTATGGCTTTTGCGCCTGACATTTCAGTCATTTTTTATTTTTCTCCTGGTATGAAAAATTTGATATGAGAAATTTCATGGACATCATAGTTGCTGTTTCTTTTGAAATAAATCTGTGCTTAATTATCTCAAAGGAAATGTACTTGTTTGAGAATACGATCCCTCACTATTATGTCTCCGTAAAATCTCATGGTTCGTATTCCTTTTCCCATTTTACTTTAAAAAGTTTGTGGTTAATGCTTTTTTTAATTTTATTTTTTAGGTTTTTCTTTTGAATTATAAAAAGTTGTTAGTACGTTTATTCCACTGATTACTGCTTCTAAACTTGCCATTACAATATCTTCTCGAACACCCATTGCGGTTGCTTTTCGGTCTCCTTTTCTCATAGTCACTACTACTTCAACCATTGCGTCTGTTCCTCCTGTTATTGCTTTAACATGGTATTTTTCTAGATGAATTGGTTCTGTTTCAAGAATTGCGGCTTTTACAGCGTTTATTGAGGCATCTACTGGACCAACTCCAAATGCTGCTCCGCAAACTTCTTTTTTATTAAGTGTTAATCTTACTGATGCCGTAGGTGTCACTTTGTCTCCACTGACAACGGTGATTTCTTTTAGTTGAATTGGTTTTACTTTTTTTAGTCCCATTACGGTTTCTGCAATAGCTAAAAGATCAGCATCCATTACGAGTTTGCCTTTATCACCTACGTTTTTAACTCTTAGAGCTATTTCTTTGAGTTGTTCCTCTGTTGGTTTTAGACCCATTTTTGTTAGTGTATCTTTTATTCCAGCCGATCCTGAGTGTTTTCCTGGGGATATTCTTCTGGTTCCGCCTACAAGTTCGGGTGATATAGGTTCGTAGGTTAAGGGGTTTGCAAGTAAGCCTTGAGTGTGAATTCCAGATTCATGTGTAAAAGCGTTTTCTCCAACTATTGCTTTGTTTGGTTGAACATGAATTCCTGTTAATCTAGAAACTAGCTGTGATATGCTATACAATAGATCGGTTTTTATGTTCAGATCCTTTTTGTATAAGGATTTTAGTGCAATCACAATTTCTTCTAGTGAGGCGTTTCCCGCTCTTTCTCCTAATCCGTTTATTGTTGCATGGAACTGGTTGGCTCCTGCTCTTAGGGCTGCAATTGAGTTTGCTACTGCCATTCCAAAATCGTTGTGGCAGTGAACGCTTATAACAGGAACTTTAAGAGCTTCTCTTAATTTGGCAAATAATTCGAAAGATTTTTCTGGTGTTAACACGCCAACTGTGTCGCAGGCTACTATTCTGTCTGCTCCAGCGTTTATTCCTTTGGTGAATAGTTCTATTAGGAATTTTATATCTGATCTTGTTGCATCTTCAGCTGATAATTCAACTATAAGCCCTCGGTTTTTTGCTTGTTCTACGCGTTCTTGGGTGATTTTTAGGATTTGTTTGCGTGTTTTTCTTATTTTGTATTTTAGATGTAGATCAGAAGTTGGAATAATTAGGTGGATGCTGTCTGCGTTGCTTTCTGCTACAGCATCTATGTCGCCTGTTGTTCCTCGTGAGGCGCTGCAAATCTCTGCTTTCAGACCTTGTTGGGCTATGAGTTTTACTGCTTCCATTTCACCTTTGGAAACAGCTGCAAAACCAGCTTCGATTACATCAACACCAAGTTCGTCTAGACGCTGAGCAATTCTAACTTTGTTTTCAGGTGTTAAGGATACACCAGGGGTTTGTTCGCCATCTCTTAGCGTCGTATCAAAAACTCTTATTTTCTCAGGTAAGTGATTAAATAAAGCGATTCCCCATTTTTGGTCACTCACGGCAGTTTGTTTCAGAGCGTCATGCTTAAATATAAAATTTTTGGTTTGATACTGTGTTGGGATTTTAAAGGATGAGAAGTGATAAAATAAAAAAAGGTGTTGAAAGAGCGCCTCATAGATCTTTATTAAAGGCTTTGGGTTTGAGTGATGATGATCTATCCAAGCCTTTTATTGGTATTGCTAATAGTTATAATAATATTATTCCTGGTCATTTGCATCTTAATGAGATTGCTGAATCAGTGAAATATGGTATTGTTGAAGCTGGGGCAACTCCTTTTGAGTTTAGTACGATTGGTGTTTGTGATGGTTTAGCTATGGGTCATGAAGGTATGAGGTATTCTTTGCCTTCTCGTGAGTTGATAGCTGATTCTGTTGAGGTTATGGTTCAGGCTCATAGTTTGGATGGGTTGGTTATGATATCAAACTGTGATAAGATTACGCCTGGTATGCTTATGGCTTGTGCAAGATTGGATATTCCGTCGATTATGGTGACTGGGGGTGCTATGAAGTCTGGTCTTTTCAAAGGTAAAAAGGTTGGAGTTTCTGATGTGTTTGAAGGAATGGGTAGGGTTTTTGCAGATAAGATGACAAACGAGGAGTTGGGTCTTCTTGAGGATGTTGCTTGTCCTGGTTGTGGATCTTGTAATGGTATGTTTACTGCTAATACTATGGCTTGTTTAACTGAGGCTCTTGGAATGTCTTTGCCTTATTGTGCTACTGCTTTGGCTAGGAGTGCAGCAAAAACTAGAATTGCTAAAAATTCTGGTAAGAAGATTGTGGAGCTTGTGGACAAGAATTTGATTCCTTCTAAAATATTGACTAAAGATAGTTTTGAGAATGCTATTGCTGTTGATATGGCTTTAGGTGGTTCAACAAATTCAGTTTTGCACTTGTCTGCTATAGCTAAAGAAGCTGGCTTGTCTCTTTCTTTGAGTCTTTTTGATAAGATAAGTAGAAAGGTTCCTCATCTTTGCAGTATGGTTCCAAGTGGGCCTTATGATATTGAGCAATTGCATAATGCAGGTGGAATTCCTGCTCTATTACAGGAGTTATCTTCTTTGTTGTCGTTGGATGTTCTTTCTGTTTCTGGTTTATCTATGAAAGAAAATATCAAACAAGCTAAAGTTTGTGATTCCGATGTTATCCATTCTTTGGATAATCCTGTTCACAGTTCAGGGGGAATAGCCATTTTATCTGGAAATCTTGCGCCAAAAGGAGCTGTGGTTAAAACTGTTGCTGTTTCAAAAAATATGCTCATCCATAAGGGTCCTGCAAGAGTGTTTGATTCAGAGCAAGCTTCAGTTTTGGCAATGAAAAATCATGAAATAAAAGTTGGAGACGTTATTGTTATTCGCTATGAAGGTCCCAAAGGGGGTCCAGGCATGCCAGAAATGTTGGTGCCTACAGCTACAATAACTGGTATGGGTTTGAGTGAAAGCGTAGCTTTAATCACTGATGGTCGTTTTTCTGGAGCCACTAGAGGTCCGTGCATTGGACATATTAAATGTTGAGTTAAGCCAAAAAGAAATCTACAAAAGACTTCAAAACTGGAAACCCAAACCTCCAAAAATTACTAAAGGCTATCTTTATAGGTATACTCCAACCAAAATCAATTGAAAATTCTTTTTATATCTTTTTTTAGGGTTTTTTCTTGTTATTTTGGAGATTTTGAATGATGATTTTGGATTCATAAGTGTTTTAATTATCTTGAAATAGGCTTGATAATCAAGGTGAATATGTTTGAGTACACAGATCCTTCGAGCTTGCAAAGAATTAATTGAGGATGCAAAAAAGAGTTGCGCTGATTTAGTGTTTAAGGAATTTTGTTTAGATGTGCTTTCAAAAGCTGGTACTGTTCTTAATGATACTGAGTTTAATCAACTTGTTGTTTTTGCTTCAGAGCTCATTGAGGGCAAGAATCTTATTGAGTATCATCCTCAAATAACTGTTAAGAGTTAAATTTTCTAAAAATGTGCAATTTTTAATAAATAAAAATCAGCAATCATAAAATCTATTTTCCATTAACTCTTATTGATTTCATTTACTGTTTTAAGCTCCAACTCTTTTTAGGTTTAAATTATGTTTAGTATTTCAATTTCTTTATAGTAAAATATCGTTTTTAGAGGTAAGTCTTATATTCATCAATTGGATGCATAGGTGCATTGCGTAATAAGAAAATTTTATGCATTAAACAGTACGAAGGAGTTGAAATAGTTAATGTCCGAGAGAGAAATGCACGACACTGTTTGTTCTGAATGCGGTCAGGAATGTCAAGTTCCATTCAAACCTGATTCAGATAGACCAGTATATTGTCGAGAATGCTATCAAAAAAAACGTCCCCCCAGAAGGCGTTATTAAACATTCATAAAATAAGAATAAATTAATTTTATTCAATAAATATTATTTTTTTTATAATTTTTTTTCCATATTGCTATTTAAACAGAAAAAGTCTAAATAAAACAAAATCTCATAGAGCAATCGATAATCCTTAAAAAAGGGCCGGTAGTTCAGCTGGTATGAACGCCTGACTTGCACTCAGGAGGTCTGGGGTTCAAATCCCCACCGGTCCACTGGAACGAACACCGGTATTCTTGCTTTTTTAGAAAAGAAATGTAGTGATGTCGCTAATGTTGTAAGATGGGCGCATTCTATTATGGAATATGCATAAATTCTTTATCAAAAATTATATTGGTTGTTTTCCGATATTCAATATTGTTTCAAATATAATTGGATGAGGAAAGTGGATATGGATTACATAACTATAATTGGATTGTCAGCAGCTGCAATGGGTGGGATCGCACTTTTCCCTCAAGTGTTGAAGGTTTTGAAGACCCGATCTACCAAAGACATTTCTCGTGAAATGATTTTAATATTGGCGGGTAGCATTTTTTTGTGGCTCGTTTACGGAATTTTGTTAAGTAATCTGCCTATCATAATTGCTAATTTTTTTGGTCTTATTCAAGCTATTATTATCTTATTCTATAAAATCAAAAATCAAATGAAAAAGATGAAACCTTGTGAAGAGTAGATAATATATTATAAAATCTCGTCGTTTGTATCTGATATTTATTAGATAAATGTTAATTCGAAGAAAAGTGGGGGGTTTTGCGGGTGATATCTCCACTCTGGCAAGGATACAAATCTTTGCTGGAACAGATTAGGACCGGTGTGTAAATCCAAACAGGAGATAAATTTTTAC
>LFWW01000061.1 GCA_001273385.1 miscellaneous Crenarchaeota group-6 archaeon AD8-1
AGATCGCTATTCAAGTAATAGAAAAATTCCCAAATTTGAAAATCGGGAAAACAAACTTGCAAGAATTCTTATCAGGCAAACTTTAATTCATAAAAAATCTCCTTTAATTTTGAATCAAATACCAGATTTTTACTTTTAATTCACTAAATTTACCAAAATCTTATATTCAAACAACATAAAACCTAATACAAATAAAAAATAATTGCCATTCTCATCATTTTTGGTGTTTTGATACTACGCAAAAAATAAACACTAACAAAAGAATATCCACCATTTCCCCCTCTTTTTTATAATAGATTGAAATAGCAAAATCTCGTCAATAAATATTGGCAAACACTGCTAGTTACAAATAAATATTGGCAAACACTGCTAGTTACATCAATTATTGTTTCTTTTGATCTAAATTACGAAAAATCTTTTTTATCTTGTTCGATTCTATCAGCTTCTTTTAGAGCTTCAAAAGTACCTATATCGTATCTTGTTCCTTTTAATTCGTAACCAAAAACATTTTTTTTATCCTGTCTTAGTAATTCTACTGAATCAGTAAGCCAAGTCTCTTTGTTCAATCCAGGCTTAGTTTTTTTTATGAAATCAAAAATACTATTTTTAAGAATTAGCAATCCTGCGATGATAAGAAAACCAGAATTAATTTTCAAATTTTCAGCTTGTTTGATGCTTGGTTTTTCTATAATCGATATAATTTGATTATTATTATCCATTTTTACTAAGCCAAATCTTGAAGGATCTTTAACCTTATTTAGTAATATTGTGCTTTCTGCTTTTTTTTCTGTATGCATCTTTAAGAGTTTATACAAACTCTTTACCAAGATGAACTGCATCAGCAGATCCATTGGGTGCTTCTTGAATCCTATAGTAGATATCAACTCCTAAACGCTTTCCAGAACCTAAATAATTCATTATTGCTTCCTTGTTTCTTCCAACAATTATCAAAATCTCCTTTATTGCACCAGCCTTTAAAACTTCAATTACATGCTCGATAACAGGTTTTGTGCCAACACGTATCATCTCTTTTGGGATGGCTAATGTTAAAGGATATAATCTTGTTCCTTTTCCAGCAGCTAACACAATTGCTTTTCTAATCAAGAAATACTCCTCAATGCTTCACAGATTTTATAGACTAAAATACTATATGTAATTAATGGAGAAACTGAATAAATCATAATTAACAGAAGGGAATTTGCTTGTCTTGGTTAATATCTGTTATTGGAGTTGGCTATGTTGGCTTGTGCACTTCACTGGGATTTACAGCCAAAAGCTACAAAACAACAATCTATGATAATGACAAATCAAAACTAAATCTTCTAAGAAATGGCTTATCCCCCTTTTTTGAACCAAACCTTGAGAAGTATCTTCAAGATGCAAAACAAAATAAACTATTTGTTATTGCAAACCGTCTCAAAGAAGCTATCAACACAACCAACCTCACTTTTATTGCTGTTGGAACACCAAGCAAAAAGAATGGAACAATCAACCTAAAATATATAAAGCAAGCTACAAAACAAATCGGAAAAGCACTAAAAACTAAAAAAACCTACCACCTCATAGTTATAAAGAGCACAGTAACCCCAGGAACCACAGTAAATATAGTAAAACCATTGCTACAAGAATATTCAAATAAAAAATGTGGCCAAGACTTTGGTTTGTGCATGAATCCAGAATTTCTCAGCGAAGGCACAGCAATCAATGACACATTAAATCCCTACCAAATAATAATAGGGGAAAATGACAAGAAATCCGGAGACGCCCTTGAAGCCTTCTATAAACAATTGCATCAAAACACTGTTCCAATAATAAGAACTAACCTGTCAACAGCTGAACTTATAAAATATGCAAACAACGCCTTTTTAGCCACAAAAATCAGCTACATAAACACAATAGCTAACATATGCGAAAAAATCCCCCGAGCAGACGTCCAAACAGTAGCAAAAGCAATAGGTCTAGATAATAGGATTAGCCCCAAGTTTCTACGAGCCGGACTAGGGTATGGCGGATCATGCTTTCCTAAAGATCTTCAAGCATTAATTGTATTCTCTAAACAAAAAAACTACAAACCAACACTGCTAGAAGCAACCCAAAAAGTTAACAATCAACAAATCAACCATACAATAAACCTAATCAAAAAAACATTAGGGAGCCTATCCAACAAAACAATAGCTATTCTGGGATTATCCTTCAAACCCCACACCAATGACATGAGAGAAGCACGATCAACACCAATAATAAAACAACTCCTAAACCAAGGAGCCAAAATCAAAGTCTACGATCCCAAAGCTTTACCAAACGCAAAACAAATTTTCAAAAACCAAATCACCTATGCCAAATCAGCAAAACAATGCATAACAAACACAGACTGCACCCTAATAGTAACAGAATGGCCAGAATTCAAAAAACTCCAACCTCCAGATTTCATTAAACATATGAAACAACCAATATTAATCGATGCTAGAAGAATCTACGACCCACAAAAATTCACAAAAAATATGAAATATCTAGCAATAGGACTAGGCAAACAATAAAAAAAATCAAATTTCAATTTACACAACAAACCACCTAAATTATAATTTATTTAATTATTTTATAAAAATTATTTATGAACATACCCTTGTAAAGTTCCTTAAACAATTCATTAGAACAATAACTGACAACAAAATGTATGGTGTTAGTAATTGCTTGAAGGTAAGACCGTAAATCTGAAAGCTTTAGAGAAGGAAGACCTGCAATCACCAATTGCTGAATGGAATAAAAATCCTGAGTTTTATGGCGAATATGCTCCTCTAATGGAAGATTCCCAAACAGAGATGAAAAAGTTATTTGAAACAACTGAAAAGAAAAAATGGTTCATCATAGAGAAAAAAGATGGGAGCAAAATTGGTATAATAGGTCACTTTCCCAAAGATGATTGTCTAGAAATAGGCTATGTATTACTGCCAAGCCAAAGAAAAAAAGGATATTGCACTGAAGCTGTAAAAATTATTGTAGATTTCTTATTTCTTTCAAGAGACATTGTACGTGTTCAAGCTTACACTGATATAAGGAACATAGTTTCTCAGAAAGTATTGAAAAAAGCAAGTTTCCACAAAGAAGGCATACTTCGCAAATTTAGATTTATTAGAGGTGAATGGAGAGACTATGCAGTATTTAGCATCCTAAGAGAGGAATGGAAAGAGCCAAGAATAATAACAAAAACCACATAAAACATCAAAATATACTTTTTTCAAGCCCGATAACACGCCCTCAATCTAACCTATAAGCTGGAGATGAGAATTGTGATTAAAATTCTTACACCTCTCTTAGCATTAGCCACATTGGCAAATTCAATGGTTCTGGAAGAATTATTTTTTTCTTAATAGAAAAACCAAACTTCTTATAGAAATTAACATTCTCTTCTTTTTGAGTTTCCAAGTAAATTGGTTTTTTTTCTGTTTCAGATTTTTCTATAAGAGCTCTTAATAATTTTCCTCCAAAACCTTTTCCCTGAAATTCCTGAGAAACCCCCATTATTAACAAATGTATATTTGGCTTTAAATTCAAACTTTTTTTCGCTTCTTCAACTGTATTGTTTAGAACTTGCATTTTTTTTCCTTCACTTGATATCTTCAAAGAAAGAAAAAATGCACCACTCCTAATAATTCTCCAAATTGTCATATCTTTATCATATGGAGCAATCGCCATTATTCCTTCTAAATTATCAGATGTTGATAAAACACAACCATATTTTAAGCAAAATCTAACCATAACTTCAGTTAGTATAAGATTTTTATCTTCATCATTAAAAATTTTTTTCCACATTACTTCTTTAGAAAATGCATTAGCTAGTACATTTACTGCTTTTTTTAGATCTTTTTTTTGTATTTTATATAATTCACTAATTAATGTCATATTGATGAAATGTGTTTCTTTATTTATAAATCGCTTTGCAGACAAAAGCAATGATTTTCTTAATAAAAATGATGAACAATTATTTAAGAAATCAAAAGCTGGGTATTAGACTTTTATCCCATGTCTGTAGGGGATTTCTTTTTTAAATCCCATTTTTGCCCTTAGGAAAATATAGCTCAATAATCTGATAGCGATGATTTTTGATTTTCTAACTTTTATGTCAATGTGAAAGTCTGCTTATTTAACATAATAATATTAGGCAGATAAATAAACTGGGGAAGATTTTCAGATTTTTTCTCCAACTTTTAATATAAATTTCATTTTTTCCAAAATCCCTTCCTATTCAATTTTTTACCCACATATACAAGACTAAGCATTATTGGGACCTCCCAAAACAAACCCATCGTTGTTCCTAAAGCAGCTTGTGAACCAACACCATAAAGACTAATGGCAGTTGCAATCGCAATCTCAAAATGACTTGAAGAACCAATAATAACAGTAATAATCGCTTCGCGATATCTTAATCCTGCATATTTTGTAATTAGTAAATTAAGTCCAACAATAATAAAAAATCCTAAAAGCAATGGAACTGAAACTAGCAACATCAAACTTGGATTTTGTATTAAAACATCTCCATTTAAAGAGAATAAAACAATTAATGTAGCCAATAGAGCGATAATAGCAATATTTCCTACTGCTGGTCTGTACACTTTTTGGAACCACTTGTCTCCTTTGCGGTCTTTAAGGATTTTCTTTGAGATTATTCCTAATACTAATGGTAAACCAATGAAAACAAGAACAGACATTAATAATGCTAAGCGATCTATTGGAATATTTTGTACCCCAGTGAGTAATGTAACAACTGGGGCGTACAAAATCATAATACTTATTGTGTTTAAGCTTGTGTTCATAATATTTTGTTCTTGATTTCCTTTAGCAAGTGCACCCCATACGCATACCATTGCAGTGCAAGGACTTGAACCAAGGAGTATTAATGCCACTATTAATTGATCATAGCCTGCTAGGAAATAGTAGGCTAAGAAAGCAGTTATTAGTGGTGCCCAAATCCAATTTGAAATTATTGTTAAGATTATTGGTTTTGGATTTTTAGCTAATTTCTTTAATTCACTAAATTGCAAATTTAAAAGGGCTGGGTACATCATTAAAAATAAGCAAATTCCAATTGGAATTGATATTCCAAATATTTGAAGGTCATTAATTATGTTGCTTAATTGGGGAATAAGTTGGGAGAGAAGCAATCCAATACCCATGCAGACTAAGACCCAGATTGCTAGATATTTCTCGAAGAATCCAAGCTGAACTTCTGATGGTTCACACACAGTCTGATCTTTTTCTCCAGTTATTTATCCAAGGCATTTTGTTTGCTTATTTTTTAAGATTATGTATTATCCAACCTAAGATAAAAAAAACATTTTCTTTAATCCACAACCAACCTGATATTAGCTTTTTCCAAAAAATAGACACGAAGTATCCTATATCCCTTGAGACATCTGCTGCAAAATGTCCCTTTTTAATTAAATTTTAATTCACCATAACTATTGAGTAAATGTTTTTCAATGATTCAAAATAATTAGGGATTCTTAGGATGGTAAATATTATGAAAGGCAATGAATAGCTGTTTCTTTTTCTTTTCTAAACTATCTCACGATAAGTACAAGCATATACTGTGTATCATGGTTTTGACTTTGTTGACTTTTTTGTTGAGATTTGGATAATATTTTATGAGAATATTCAACTCTTAAGTGATGTAACTAGAACAAATTAGGGTAGCTGTTTCCTTAACAGCTGGAATAGCACGCAATTCATGAAATACAAACTTATCTAGTGCTTCTACGGATTGGAAATGTACCCTAACAACCAGATCATATATGCCATATGTTGCGCATACTGCTTCTACACCCTTTACAATCTTTGTTTTCTCAAGGACTTCTTTGTCTTTTCCTGCATCCACTTTTGCCATAACAAAAGCTCTTACCATAGAATTCCTTCCTTTGTGTTATATTACGTATGTTCTTGATTTTCGTTATAGCTTTTGCTCTACAAGATAACCGTAGCTTCAAAAGTTATCCTTTTTATTTTTCTTTTGGGAGAAAAAATTTACTTGATTTATTAAGATGCCAATTCAACAATATCTTGGTAATTATTCAAGGATCTGTTCTCATATTTCATTCCTGGAGGAATTGTCAGTCCTGGATTCACCTTAGTACCTTTCAGCTTGCACCCTTCTCTTATACGAACACAATTACCGATGACAGAGTTTATATCAATATTAGTAGGAGCTGCTCGGCTAGACTCAACAACGACCTTTCTACCCAAAATACTATCTGCAATAAACGCATAATCCCCTACCTTTGCGCCATCCATAACTGCAGATCTCTCAAGATTCACATGGTCACCAAGAATACAAAAATTATCAATATTAGAATCTTGAATCTTAGAGAAATCCCCTATTCTAGTATGCCGACCAATTAAAATCGAACCATGCAAGTACAACCTGTCTTCATTGTACTTCTTAATGATTTCCTCCCTTCTTTTGATGGAGTCTTCACTATAACCTTGAACCCAAATATTGCGATTAGGCAATATTCTCTGCTCAAGCACCCTAATATCAGACTTGCCTTTGAGAAAAGCATCCATTGCCCTTAGATACATCACAGGATTACCTACATCATACCAAGAATCAATCTTAAAACCATAAACTGGAAAACCATTATCAACAAGAAAAGGAATCAAATCATAACCAAAATCAAACCTGTTTCTCTCTTCAACCAACCGGTTCACTTCAACACTGCCAACTATATTTCTAACTTCTGGTGAAAGAAGATAAATCCCAGCATTAGCGAAATTGCTTGGAGCATCATTTTTATATGGTTTCTCAACAAACCTCTTAATTCTCATGTCACCATCCAAATCAGCAATTCCATATTCACTAACCTTATCAACTTTAGCTAAAGCAATAGTCATTAAGGCCCCAGTTTCCTCATGTCTTCTAATTAAAGATTGAAGATCAATATCAAAAAGAGAATCCCCTTGAACAACAATAACTGGATCAACAATATTGTAGTATGCAGCATTTAGCCTGTAAGAATCAGCACTTCCACAATCGTCCAAGTTTGGCTGATGCTTAATATGAACTCTTGGAATGATGTTATATTTTGCAGAAAATCCGATTCCTTCACCATATTGATCAAAAAGATTCACATAATTTGTATAGCCATATTCGCCAAAAATAAAATTGCGTATTCCTTGCTCAGCAAGAGTCGCCATGGAAAATTCAATTAACGGTCTATTTAGAAATCTTACACACGGCTTTGATATATCATGAGTTAGTGGTCTGAGTCGTTTCGCTTTTCCACCTACTGGAAAAAAACACCTAAGTTTGCTCAAATTCATACTTAATAATAACAAAAAACTAGAATATATCACCTAACCACGAAAGTTTTTAGACCCCAAGTTTTATTTCCAGCGGACAGAGTGAGATTCACTCCATAGCTTTCCATCAAAATATTATCCATAATAAAAGGCTGAGCAATGGAAATTTCTTGGGATGATTTATTGTATTTAACTTGTTCTTAGATTAACAACCAATGGTTTGATAGGCAATTTTTTCTCAAACCATTATCAATCAAATAATTGCAATTAACAAATAATAAATAACATAAGAGAAAACAGCTGATAGAGGCGCAGATAAGATCCAAGCCCAAATGATATTTCGCATAGTTCCCCATTTAACAGCTTTTCTTCCTCTGGTTAAACCTGC